>JAJYGA010000039.1 GCA_021785255.1 Actinomycetes bacterium | reverse complement strand
AAGGGACAAGGTCCTAGCCACTGTATTCTCATCAAAAGAGCTACCTTCACTCTTAAGCAGATAAAGATGTGGAACGCTTCGTCCTGATCCACTCTCATTTGTCACACCAAAAAGGTTACCCTAAGTACCAAACTGTAAGCACGGCTCAAAGAAGAAAAGTCCTTATCCTCTCAGTTAGCCAAACTGCTATCCTGTATGCGCCTGCGCAGCGCCCATTCTCTGCAGCCATCCGTTCACATCCATAAACTCCATCGTCGTAGGAATACTTTCGGGAGAGGTCCAAACAAGATGCGATGAACCAGGCGCTAATCGCTCAACTTCTTCAATAAATCGCTCGCCTCTGGCATATTGGTTCATTTTGGCTTCAAGGCCAAGAATAGACTGCATGAATCGAGCCGCACCTTGAGGCGAGCTTCGTCTTTGGCCAAGTGTCTTTGAGAACTGCCATGCCTCTGGAATCGTACCTGTTGCTGCACGATCCATCACCCAATCTCCATGGCCTTCGGCGATACTCATAAGCGACGTAGTCTTTTCCATTATGTTCCGTTGTCGCTCAGAGACGAAAAGTCCTGCGACTCCCATCTCACCGAGAACTTTTTCTCCAGAAACAAATCTCTTAAGACCACGACCCAGCGAGTCCAAGACCTCGCTAGATGACACTTGAGACGCATCCAACATCTCGTCCACTAGGGACGTAAAGTAAGACTTGAACCATGGCACGCCTTCAAACTGTGCTCTATGTGTAAGTTCGTGCAGAGCTACCCAATGTCGAAACTGTTTTTTTTGAAATCCGAAACGTCTCTCGACCTCGATAATGTTTGGGGCAACAAAGTACAGTGAACCTGATTGGTTGTCCGCACCATTTTGGAGAAGAAGGTCATACTGTCCCAGTACTCTCGTAGCCATCCACCCCATCACTACACCAAGTCCAATCCCTGAAACTACGTCAGCACCTGGGAGTTCAAGGTTTGCTACAGACCTGTTGGCCAACTTAGAGATTAAATATCTATAAGAGTCTAAGTTTGCTTCCAACCAACCTTCGCGTGAAAGGACTCGATAATCCACAGCACCAGGAGGCACCTCCAAACCTGTATAGGATTCGACCTGACGTCTTGCTGTGGGTACTATTTCGTCAAGATCTCTCTTCAGCTCTTCAATCTCTCGATTAGAAGGCTTCGGCGATCCAGCAAGCACAACCTTTGCAGATGCCATCACTGCTGTCCACGATATCTTTTCGGCCATCTCTACCTCGCTTATCCAAGTACGGCCGGTTACGCTACCTTTCGACCTCGTGTTCTTGGAACCTTGACAGGCTCATGCACGTAACAGAACTTGCCCTTATTGTAGATCGATAGCTTTGTATTACAACCAAGTTCTTTGCAAACCCTACCTTGAGCATATTTTTTCGACGGCTTCCCTACGCCGACGACTGCTGAAGCAGAAAACATTTCAAAAACTTTAGACATATCCACACTAACTCAGCCTAAAGTCGAATTATTCCGATGGAATCTGTACCTCTCGTCCATCAGAGTTGATCAACTTCGCTATTTTATTCTTCAAACCCTCCGGACAGATCTCCCGACTTTTGCTCGAAACCATAGCACGCAGCTCCGTTTCAAATTCGAAAGCTTCTAAACACGGAGAGCATTCATCCAAGTGTTCTCTTATGACTAGCTTTCTTTCCTCAGTAAGCTCCCCATCCAAGAACTCATACAGCTTCGAAACAACTTCGTTACAGTCTTTTATCTTTCCCATCGCCATCTCTCAGCCCTGGTCACTCACCAGCGCCTTTCGCATTCCTAGTTCTACTAACGATTTTTGTAGCGCCCTTCTTCCACGATGTAGCCTACTCATCACAGTTCCAAGAGGAATTTCCAAAATATCCGCAATCTCTTTGTATGAAAATCCTTCCACGTCTGAAAGTAGAACTGCCAATCGGAACTGCTCAGGTAGCTCCTCAATCGCCGCCTTGACCTCAGCGTCATTGAACTGATCAAGCACCTCTTCCTCTGCTGACCGCCCTGCTCCGACCGCCTCAAGCCCTCCCAGTCTGTGATACATGTAAAGATCTTCGACGTCTTCAATATCGCTTTCTTCTGGCCTTCTCTTTTTTGCGCGATATATATTTATGTACGTGTTGGTCAAGATTCGATAAAGCCAGGCTTTTAGATTGGTCCCTTCTGAGAACGAACCGAACGCTCGATAAGCCTTAAGATAAGTCTCTTGGAGAAGATCCTCCGCGTCTGCCGCATTTCTAGTCATTCTCAACGCCGCCGCGTAGAGAGCGTCGGCGTACTGCAAGGCCTGGTCTGAAAAGGTTGCTTGTTCGGCCACGTTGTCTCCACTTCATTCACTTTCAATAGTTCAACCGTTTGCATGCTGAACCGATTTGCATGTTCTAGGTTCAACCATCAAATCACACGTTCACTAAATACTTTTAACTGTTCAATCTAATACGAACGTCACGAACAGTCGATAAGCTGATAATTGCAAGTTACAACTTTAATATCTTGACTTAGATTCATCTCCAGTACCGGTTGGGAGCATCACGCGGTATCCTCGTGGGGAAAGTCATCCAAACTTGGAGCCCGAGAGGAGATTCGAACTCCTGACCTGCTCATTACGAGTGAGCTGCTCTACCGACTGAGCTACCCGGGCGACATCCACATTCTAAGGTACAAACGATCTCTGACTTATCACAAAGCACAATTCTTTCAGAGATTTCGCCTCCTGCACAACAAGACGTTTTCATTGATTGGGTAAACAGAGAGTAAAATATCGTTAACATTCTCTGCATACACCGAACCTTATACGTGCGCAGAGCATAGATCACTAGAAAGAGAGCGCATGGAACAACGCCAGGTTGAAAAGATCTCGGTCCCGACCTTAATATTTGCGATCTCTTCCACGACGGTTGCTACCCTGCCGGTTTTCCTCACTGGAGCTCTCGGGGTTCAAATATCACGGTCACTAGAACTACAGCCATCCAAGCTAGGACTCCTCATCGGGGCGTTTTTTGCTTCCGCCACTTTGTCTTCTGTCACCTCGGGAAAAATATCTGAAAACCATGGCGGAACCTTAATCATGAGACTGGGCGTTCTATCTACCGCTATGTGGACTTTGGCGATATTTTTCTTTGCCCACAGTTTTTTCTGGTTCTTAACATTTCTAATCTTTGCCGGAATCACCAACGGAGCCATACAGCCTGCTGTAAACGTCTACGTGGCGAACGCAATTCCTCGCTCGCGTCAAGGATTTGCCTTTGGAATGAAACAAGCGGCGATACCAGTGTCTACCCTACTATCCGGTCTCGCAGTACCGCTAATCGCACTAACGTTGGGCTGGAGATATGCCTACTTGGGCACAGCGCTTCTAGGAGTACTGCTCGCTCTAACTCTACCAAAAAATGCAAAGGTCGCTCGATACAAAGAAAATGTCACCGCACCCACTAGAAGCTACAAAATCCTTCCACTTGTCGTATTAGCTGCCGCCATGGCACTAGGAGCAGGTGCCGCAAATGCATTAGGGGCATTCCTTGTCGAAGACGCTGTCAGGATAGGCTGGACTCCTGCTAACGCTGGATTGTTAGTTGTGCTGGGCTCCTTGGCCGGCATGATATCGCGAGTCATAAATGGACATTTGGCCGACAAGAGGGGTGGACGCCACTTTGTCGTAACAGCCCAAATGGTACTACTTGGATCTCTTGGATATTTCATGTTGGCGCTTCACATCAGCTACCTCATACTTCCTGCAACCATAATTAGTTATGGTCTGGGTTGGGGATGGAATGGCTTGTTCAACTACGCCGTTGTAAAGACTCATCCACAGTCAATGGGGCGAGCAACAGGGACGACGCAGTCAGGGGCATACATAGGAAGCGTTCTTGGACCAATACTTTTTGGATTTGTTGCTCAGCACTACTCCTTTAACCTTGCATGGTATCTTGCCGCAGCCAGTGCGGTGATATCAGCCGCTACCATGGTGATCGGTCGGCACTTGATCGTGCTGCGAGATGCCTCCTAAAGCTAGCCAGTAAAAAAACTAGAAGGGCAAAATCTCTAAATATCTACCGTGAAGTACTGTTATTAGTATTTCTATTTCTTTCTCTACAAATATTGTGATTTTTATGCCATAGCCTTCGGTACTCTGGACACATGAATCAGACAATAAGTCTCAACGGAACAGTTAAACCTCACGACGTCGTCAATAATCCAAAGCATCAGCGCATACGATTCGGTTTCGACTACTTCACCTTCGTCATGGGCAGTGGAATTGTCGCAGTCATAGCACCAAAAGTAAGTACTTCGTTGATGGAACCGGCCAAAGTTCTATGGACCATTACCGCTACTGTCCTTGTGTTATTAAGCGCGATCGCACTATACAAGTACGTACTCCAGCCGCGCAACTTCTTGAACGAGATGCGCGACGAAACTCGCTCGCATTTTTTTGGAGCCCTTCCTATGGCTTACTCCTCAGTTATAAACGGAGTCTTTACCTTTTCACCGCATCTCTTTGGCAGTAGCACAGGTCATGTACTTTACGTCGCTGTGCTGGTAGACTGCGCCCTTTCATTAGTAACTGCGGTATCGGTCACATACCACCTCTTTGTTCATCATGACGTAGAACTTCCAAAGATGTCTGCCAGCTGGCTCTTGTCAATTGTTCCAGCAGAGGTAGCGGCGGCTTCTGCCTCATTTCTGATTCCACATCTTCCCGTCTCAGAGGGCAAAACGCTTCTTTGGGTGGGCTATCTGATGTGGGGAGTTTCAGTTCCATTGGCTCTGAACGTGCTTGTAATACTTTTTCTACGCCTTGCACTTCACAAACTTCCACCATCCAATCTCGCTACAAACTCATGGTTAACGCTGGGGCCATTAGGGACAGGTGCGGCTGGGATTTTAACTCTTGGTTTAGATTCGAAGATAGTTCTTACGGGTTCGTTGCATACACTCAGTACTCCAATGTTTGCTGCAGGAGTCATAGGAGCATTTGGGCTATTTGGTTATGGGATTTGGTGGTGGATTACATCCATGGGAGTATCACTCAAGTTTCTCTTTAGAGGAAACTATCCTTTCAACTTCGGATGGTGGGCCTTCACCTTCCCACTAGGTGTATTAACCACAGCAGCGTTCACCCTAGCTGCGGTCACCAAGTTGACCGCTAGTCTCTACTTAGCAAAGGCAATGGGAATTCTCCTCATACTCCTTTGGTTCTTAGTGGCTATAAAGACTGTTCACACCGTTTTCAACCAAACCAAAAATAGCAGATCTTTCACGGACTCCATCGACTCCGAGATGAACGGCTTACTACTCTCAAGAAAGTCAGGAGTTTAAAGCTCCATCTCATCATCGCTTTTAGAATTCACAACGTTAATTGTTCGCAACACAACTCAAAGTTCACATACAGCAGCCTTGAAGTTAACTCTTATTAATCGACAATACAAAACCATTTTGTTAAGCACCAAAAACTAGAGAATTGGAGAAGTGATCGAGCACTTAGTCCCAGTACCTTTCAAGCCTTCACGCGAGCAACTTAAAAACTCAAGCATTAAACCTAAGAGCTCATCTATTAGTAGCTCAAGTAATTCTGATCATTTCGTCGCAGACAACAAACCATCGTCATCAAGACACACTCATTAAGATGCCGTTGCTCATCGCCCTAGGAGATACCAAATAGTTAGACGCTAAGACAAATATCGAGCCACACCTCAGGATGGCTACCTGTCGCGTTAATCTCACAGCAAGATAATTTACAGTCGATAAGGTACGGGGTAATCGCTTCGATTGTCGTCAAACGCTGCTCATCTCATTGTCGTCTGTCGGATTCACAATCTCTGAACTCAAGCCCATTCATCGGGAGTCGCATCCGCAAACAAATCCCGCCAAAGGATTAAACCTTTGGGTACAAAACTTAAAATCACCACCATAACGATGGATATGGTGGCTTCACGTAAAGCCACGTCTCGTTAGAAGCCACCAAACTCAGACAACCTGACCCGCAATCGACCTACGCGGCCTGACACTACTGAAATAGATGTCCTGCTAAAACTTCACCTCTAAAAGGTGAAACATGACCCATAGGCCACATCTGTTAAACAAGAGCTGGGCAGCTACTTTACTAACCCATAGTCTCCTTGAGTTTCTTTGCGGCCACAAAGACCAATGCTCCAAGGATAGACAAGATGATCAACTTCTTCATGGACTCAATTTAGCAAGTTCTTGCCAAGGCTCCGTCCGCACTAAAAAAGCCATCTCCTAAACCACTCCGTAAAACTCGTAATCACCGGTTACCAGAGGCGTGAATTGCATTATTTCTCTTCTCACGTTTACGTCTCAAGATCTCTCCGGCCGCCAAGAGAACGAGTCCAGCTCCAGAAACAAAAGAGATTGTAATTACCTTTGCCGGTGATGGACCTGCATCTCCCAAAGGCATTCTTTCTTGAAAGTGTAAGATCTCCCAGCTATTCTCTTTAGCTTTACGCGCCAGAACTCGGTCAGGGTTCACAGCAACTGGGTGTCCAACACTCTCAAGCATAGGTATGTCGGTATAGGAGTCTGAGTACGCATACGAGTTACCCAGATCGATATTGTTTTGTCGCGCCATCTCTACCATCGCCTCTGCTTTATAAGGCCCATATGCATAAAAATCCATCTCGCCCGTGTAGTGACCCTGCTCATCCGTACATGGTTTAGATGAGATAGACCCATCAACACCTAAGAATTGAGCCATGGGAGT
>JAJYGA010000146.1 GCA_021785255.1 Actinomycetes bacterium | reverse complement strand
AGGAGCCTTCACTAAGCCAAGTTTCTTTACGCAACTCAGCCAGCTCATGTGCTTGGGAGTTATACGTGATCTTCTGTGTGCGGTATCTAACCCATAAGTTACGTTGTTCGAGCGCTAAGTTCCAGACGTAGCGAGCATCTGAGCAGTGGCGCACGAGAACGGATAGCTCCTGTTCTCGTGGATAGAGGCGCTCGCGAATGCTCATAGTGCTATTTTGCCTCGACGGTGTTACAGAGGTCGCTCGACCCCGCCCTTACAGACGGGGTTTGCGCTCCCATTTGATCAATCATTAGCTTTGTGCCTTCTTGTGGTGAACAAAGACGGATGTTTTTGCCTCAGAGAAGTTGCAATCTATTTGATACACGGGCGAAATATATTTGAAACTTTGATGAATTAGTAAAGTACCCATGAATGAGGTCTTCGAACAGTACCAGTTCCAGTCGAGTTGGGACGAGATGATCGACAACAATGGTCAGCCCCGCGAAGGTTGCGAAGATCTCTATAAGGCGATTCTGCGGTTTTCTAAGGAAGAGTTTGACGAGCGTTGTAACGAACGGGATCGGTCGTTTATGGATCGAGGTGTTACGTTTTCTCTATCAGGCAAGGAGAGCCCTTTCCCTTTGGATCCAATCCCGCGAGTAATAACAGGTGGAGAGTGGGATGTAGTCGAAAGAGGAGTCTCTCAACGGGTAAAAGCGTTGGAGATGTTCCTAAAGGATGTTTACACCGACGGAGAGATAACCTTAGACGGTGTTATTCCAAAAAGTCTTGTCTATAACTCTGGCGGGTTCAAGAGAGAGGCTTATGGTATCGTTCCCGTCAATGGAGTACGAATTCCGGTGGCGGGTATGGATATCGTACGCGACGAGTCGGGCGAGTTATTTGTTTTAGAGGATAACGTAAGAACGCCCTCTGGGGCTTCTTACGTATTAGAGAACCGTAGGGCTATGACTAGAATCTTTCCTAGTCTTTTGGCTGAACATAACATTCGTCCGGTAGCAAGTTATCCCCTGACGCTACTTAGCGCTCTTCGTGCGCAAGCCCCTCCAAGCTGTAGCGGAGATCCGGTGATCGTGGTTCTGACTCCTGGCGTATTTAACTCCGCTTACTTTGAACACTCGTTTCTGGCGAGACAGATGGGGGTTGAACTGGTAGAAGGTAGAGATCTCATCTGTCGAAATAACAAGGTTTACATGAAAACCACAGAAGGTGAGACAAGAGTCGATGTGGTTTACCGTAGGGTGGATGATGACTTTTTAGACCCTTTGGCGTTTAGGCCAGACTCTTTAATTGGATGCGCGGGAATCTTGAATGCAGCGAGAGCGGGAAACGTCTCTGTAACGTCCGCTGTAGGTAACTCAATCGCAGACGATAAGTTGATCTATACTTACGTGCCCGAGATGATCCGATACTATCTCAGTGAAGAACCGATTTTGAAAAATGTTCCTAGTTTTGATCCTCAGGACCCGTTGGCTATGGAATATATCGAAGAGAACATAGAAAATCTGGTGATAAAGCCTGTTGATGCGTCTGGTGGATATGGCCTTGTGATTGGTTCCAATGCTAGTGACGAAGTACTCAAAGATACGTTGGAAAAGATTAGGCGTGACCGAAGAGGTTTTGTGGCCCAACCCATTGTAAAGCTTTCAACGGCTCCGACAAAGGTGGGAGATGTTCTCGAACCAAGACATGTGGATCTTCGACCTTTTGCGGTCAACTTAGGGAGTTCTGTTGCAGTGCTTCCAGGTGGGCTAACGCGAGTAGCGCTGTCTCGCGGATCTCTTGTCGTCAACTCTTCTCAAGGGGGAGGTTCGAAAGATACCTGGGTTGTTGATACGCCAAGAGTGCCGTCTATTTGGATGACCCCTCCTTCTGATGTTAACGCGCTCAGCCATGATGAAAAAGGATTCTTCAAAAGGGAGCGTTCGACGCAAACCTTTTCGGAGATGGATCATTTTGTTTCCGTGCGTCAAGAACTGAGGCCTCAACAAGAGATCCAACAGCAGTCATCTTTGGGAGCAAATCCCTCTATCGACGCGATAGCGAGCATTGATTGCTGAGTCGAATTGCTGAGTCTTTGTACTGGATAGGTCGTTATCTCGAAAGAGCCGACAACACGGCGCGAATCCTCGAGGTGGAGGTTCAGACCAACTTGGAAAATCCTCCCGAGGGAAACAAAAAGATGGATGAGAGGAGCGCCAACGGCAGTTCATCCTCGTCTGCATCCCCGACGAGCACAGTCGTGGAGGCTGATTACCTTGCTATGCACTCGTTGAGTCTTGGACATCCAACCTCAATACTTTCATCGGTGATCTCGGCGCGAGAAAATGCTCGAGGTGCTCGTGAAGTTATCTCGTCTGAGCTCTGGGAGTGTCTCAACGTTACTCAAAATCAAATGATGTTAACCAGCGTCGAAGGCGGCTCACTTTCGCTGCATCAGTTTTTTCAATTTACTCAACTTGCCAAGGAACGGGTAGCTCTTGCTTATGGAATAGTTGATTCAACGATGATCCGGGACGATGCATGGTACTTTTTCACGATCGGCGTATTTATCGAACGCATCGATATGACTGTAAGACTCATCGGAACTCGTGACCTTGAAAGTGAGGATGTTTTTAGATGGATCACCATGCTAAAGTCGTGTTCCGCCTATCAAGCGTTTATCCGTATCTATGGTGGCATAGGAATGGATAGACGTTCAGTGCTTGAATTTCTAGTCTTAGATAGAGGGTTCCCCAGATCGATCTACTTCTCGCTTTGTAGTGTTGGGGCTGCCCTTGAGGCAATATCTGACGGAAATTCGTCGATGTTGAGGAAGGATATACCGTTTCGTCTACTGGGAAGATTGAAAGGTGCCGTGGAGTATTTAGATGGTGATGATCTAGCTCTACACATAGGTGCTCATCTTGCCAAGATTCAGCGGGAGACTGGAGAACTTTCCATCGCCATATCCAATAGATTTTTCTATCAGGACGAGCAGCAGCAATGGCGCAGTGGAAGGAACTAGAAGATGAGATTGTCTATAGAGCATCTATCGAGGTACCGTTATAGATCGTCCGTCAAATCCTCCTACAACGAAGCCAGGATGACTCCGATCAACACTGGCGGACAGCTGGTTCTTAGTTCATCGATTAGCACCTTACCGCATTCGTCGATATTTGAATATGTCGATTACTTTGGAACGATCGTAAGTGCATTCGATATTCATGAGCCTCATAATGAGCTAGAGGTCAAAGCAACTTCACTTGTTGAAACTACCTCAAGAACTAAAGATATGACCGACGCGAGCTGGAGCTATCTTAGAAGCGATGAGGTGACCTTATCGTTGTGTGAATACTTAGGCTCCAGCTATTACATCAATAACGGTGATCTCATTGAGGAGTTGGCTTGTGAACTGCAAAGTACCAAGGAGCCAGCCGAATTTGTGCGTTCCGTCGTCACGTATATACAAGATAATCTAGATTACAAGCCTGGGTCTACGAGCGTGACCACACCAGCCATCGACGCTCTTTTAGGGAGGGCGGGTGTTTGCCAAGATTTTGCACATCTAATGATTTCTCTATGTCGATCGGCAGGTGTTCCAGCTCGCTATGTCTCAGGATATCTTTACCCTGTTCGAGATGTAAGCGTAGGTGAAAAGAGCTGTGGGGAGAGTCACGCTTGGGTGGAGGTGTTTTTAGGAAGATGGTACTCAATTGATCCGACAAACAACTTAGCCATAGGGTCTCATCATGTGGTTTTGGGTCGTGGGCGTGACTATAGCGATGTGCGTCCGCTTCATGGTATATACCAAGGTGGTGATCTCGACAGTCTTGATGTAGAAGTTTCCTTTACCCTTATGAGCCTGTGACGAGTATTGCTGTAGGAGTTGCGACGAGCAAGTTGTTTGTAAGCGAAGCTATTTACATAGAAGTGTAGGTGGATTTGAATTGTTGAAAGAGATGAGGGTTGATTGAGACTTAATCCTGTAGAGGTTGAAAAGTTGCTCATAGTCGTAGCTGGCGATCTTGCTAGACGCCGACTTGAGCGCGGTTTGAAGTTGAACTATCCAGAAGCAATGGCTTTGATTACCAGTGAAGTTTTTGAATGGGCGCGAGATGGAAAATCAGTCGCTGAAGTGATGGAACTGGGCCGTCATGTTTTATCAAGTGACCAAGTGATTGACGGTGTTGCACACATGATTCAAGAGATCCAGATTGAAGCGACATTCGATGACGGTACGAAGCTAGTTACAATACATGACCCCATTGTGTGATTAAAAGGAGAGTTTGTGATTCCAGGTGAGTTTGTATTTGCCCAAACGGATCTTGTCATTAATGCAGGCAAGCCGATATTGGAGATCGAGGTTCGAAACGACGGAGATCGACCTATTCAAGTGGGTTCTCACTTTCATTTTTACGAGAGCAACGCGGCGCTCAGTTTTGATCGAGAGCCCACTTTGGGATACCACCTAGATATTGTTCCGGGGGGTTCTGTGCGTTTTGAGCCCAGCATCGAAAAGACCGTTCGCCTGGTTCCCTTTGGTGGTGAATGTCGCGTTTTCGGATTTCGGAATTTGGTCGATGGACAGGTTGTGTTGAAAAGTGACGAAGATCCGGGTTGCGATGGGGTGAATCAATAGATGCCATTTTCAATCTCTAGAGGAAACTATGCCCGGATCTTTGGTCCAACGGTAGGCGATAGTATCAGACTTGCGGATACAGAGCTGTTTATAAAAGTTGAGGCCGACTACCTAAATTGCTATGGAGATGAGGTGAAGTTCGGTGGTGGTAAGGTAATTAGAGATGGCATGGGACAACATCCCTTTGCCACCTATGAGGACGTTCCAGACACGGTTATTACCAATTGTGTGATCTTCGATGCCTTTGGTGTCACCAAAGCTGACATAGCTATTAAAGATGGCGTCATCTCTAAAATTGGCGCTGCAGGGAATCCGCTTGTCATGGATGGAAAAACAATTACAGTGGGGGCGTCGACTGACGTAATTGCGGGTGAAGGACTGATCGTGACCCCTGGAGGCGTGGATGCCCACATTCACTTCATCTCACCAACTCAGATTGAAACAGCTTTGTGCTCTGGCATCACGACCATGATTGGAGGCGGGACTGGACCTTCTGCCGGCACTCGTGCCACTACCTGTACGCCTGGAAGGTGGCATCTTGAAAAGATGATGATGGCTACAGCTAGATACCCAATGAACTTTGGCTTCTTGGGAAAGGGTAACTCTAGCGGTTACGAGGCGCTTTCAGAACAGATCCTTGGTGGTGCCATGGGACTAAAGCTGCATGAGGATTGGGGTTCTACTCGCTCTGCTATAGACATGGCGCTTAGGGTCGCTGATGATTTTGATGTTCAAGTGGCGATACACACTGATACATTAAATGAGTTTGGCTTTCTTGAAGAAACTGTAGCTGCAATCGCAGGTAGAACGATTCACACATATCATACAGAAGGTGCGGGTGGTGGACATGCACCTGACATAATCAAGATAGCAAGCTTCCCGAATGTGCTTCCCTCGTCAACCAATCCCACGAGGCCCTATACCAAAAATACTGTCGATGAACACCTCGACATGCTCATGGTCTGTCACCATCTAGATCCTCGGGTGGTGGAAGATCTAGCTTTTGCGGACTCGAGGATAAGAGCTGAAACGATAGCCGCAGAAGACGTTCTTCACGATCTTGGCGTAATATCTATGATTTCGTCAGATTCTCAGGCGATGGGTCGGGTAGGAGAAGTAATCTTGAGAACATGGCAAAGCGCTTCTAAGATGAAAGAGCAACGTGGCCCTTTACCAGGTGATATGGAGTTCAGCGATAATGAGCGAGCTAAACGATATATCGCTAAATATACGATAAATCCGGCGATAGCGCATGGAATCGACGCCTATGTGGGATCTATTTCGCCTGGGAAGCTTGCAGATCTCGTACTCTGGAGTCCTGCCTTTTTCGGCGTGAAACCAGAGATGGTTATCAAGGGGGGCCAGATCGCATACTCTCTCATGGGTGATGCCAATGCCTCAATACCTACGCCGGAACCGCAACTGTATAGACCTATGTTTGGTGCTTACGGCGATAGTCCCTTATACAACTCCTTTACATTCGTGCCCAAGGTATTTTTGGAACGTGATCTTCCCAGAGCGCTCGTTGACTTGAGGAGCCGCTTTAGACAAACCTCACCGGTGCGTTCCCTGGGCAAGAAGGACATGGTCCGAAACGACTCGACACCTGTTATCGAAGTTGATCCCCAAACCTACGAGGTCGTGGTCGATGGCGTGAGCATATCTTCTGAACCTGCTGTCTCTCTGCCGATGGCTCGGCGGTACTTCATGTTCTAATGCGTGCTGCTTGAACCAACGGGAGCACAAACCCCTTCTGTAAGGGAGGGATCAGGCGACCTCATCCTTTCTCGGTCTACCTGATTTACGTCTAGGAAGTCTCTGGTTTTCTATGTACTTCTTCACTATCTCTAGTGGTGCTTCACCACAAGATATAACAGCATACGACGGTGACCAGAAGTGTTTCCCCCACAAAGCGTTCTGTACTTCCGGCCACTGCTTTTCCCGTACTCTCATAGCTGAGAGTGTCTTCATAGACATCACCAGTCTCGATAAGGCAACTTTAGGTGGGTAGGTGATCAACAAATGCCTCGAGAGTGGAATCAAAACGAGTACATACCTCTAAAGTCGCAGATCTGATCTCGTCACTTACTCTGTCTGTCATCACATTACGTCGATATTTAGGCACCAGCACAATGTGTGCATGTAACTGATATACCACATGTCTTCCATTGCGCCAAT
>JAJYGA010000154.1 GCA_021785255.1 Actinomycetes bacterium | reverse complement strand
CGGAGACACCTTTTGCACGAGCAGTACGGACGTAGTCGGTACGAAGAGTGTTCTCCAGCGAGGACTTGAAGACTCTTCCAATTGAGACAGCGGGAACTAGTGCTACAGATAGAGCTGGAAGTACAACGTGTATGACTCCGTCCCAAGCTCCTGAGAAGTTAGCAGATAGGAGATCGTCTAAAATGACAAAACCTCCTTGGAAGGGGTTGCTCGGAGAGGCTTCGCCAGTAGCGGGCAGCCAGTGAAGATGGCTGTAAAATACGATAAGACCAGCGAATGACAGTAGATATCCAGGTGTAGAAGCACCTAAAAGTAGTATGCCTTGCAGGATCTTTGAGATCAAGCCTCCTCTGACTGCAAGGAGACCAAAACTTGCTCCAAGAAGTACGGCGAGGATGAGTGCTGCCGAGGCAAGCTCTAACGTAGCAGGGAGGAACTGTGTTATGTCAGCGGTTACTGGACGTCTGGTTCTATAGGAGACTCCTAAGTTGAAGTGAACCAGATTGCCAAGGTAGTTGAAGAACTGCGTGACTAACGGCTTGTTTAAGCCTAGCTTGATCGTCTCTTGTCTTATAGCCGCCTGGGAGGCGTTGGGTCCAAGTATGGCGTGTACGGGGTTTGTGTGTGATAGATGCTGGAGAACGAACAGTATCACAGTGAGTGCCAGCACCACAAGAATGGAAGACAAGAGTCTCTTGAAGATGAAAAGTGTCATATCTACCGATCCTTCATCAGGCTTCTTAGGCCGTCTCCGGCGAGATTTCCAACTAATGCAAGAATGAGGATTCCAATGCCAGGCATGACTGCTGTCCAGTAGTCCTGAAGCAGAAATGTGAGATTTCTGGCAGACATTGCACCTAGTTCCGGAGCGGGTGCTGGAGCACCAAGACCTAAAAAGGAGAGCCCTGCCAAGGTAAGAACTAGATTCCCGATATCCAAACTTGCAGTAACAACGAGAGCAGGAAGCGTCCCAGGTAAGAGATGTCTTAGCGTTCTTCTGACGACTCTAACTCCGGAGAGCTTGGCAGCTTCCAGATGAGGCCGAGCTGCGAGAGATCTAATCTCCCCTCTAACGACTCGGGCATAAAATGGCCACCAAACGATTCCTACACCTATGAGGGTATGAACCAGGCTAGGACCCAAAGCAGCTACAACTGCGATTGCTAATACAGGTCCCGGTAGAGATAAAAAGATGTCAGTGAAACGCATTAACAAAGCGTCTATCCATCCTCCTGACACAGCTGCAACCGATCCGATGGTCACTCCTATGAGGAGACCTGATGCAATCACCGCTAGCGCAGAGAACCAACTTGTCCTCATTCCATAAAGGACTCGTGATAGTTCGTCTCGTCCGACCGAGTCAGATCCCAAGAGAAAACCATTATGTCCTGGAGGTTGAAACGCTGGACCTGCTGGCACAAGAGGGTTGTGTGGAGCGAGGAGAGGTACCGCGAGAACCAATACAGTTACAATCACGGGCAAGGACGCGAAGACCAGGTTTGTTCTTGTGTTGTTGGCTGCTAAGGATCTCACTGTTGAGGACAACTTTCGTCGAGCCAGCGATGTGTTTTGTGAGCTGTATACTCCTGTGAGAGCCATTCAGTCAACCCCCAAGGCTACAGCGCATCTGACAAAGTGACCTTTGGACGCCTTGGAAACGTAAAGAAGCTGTTCGTTTTGGGTACACTTGGGAACGGCTTCGAAACAACGAGGATGAAAACTGCATCCCGTCGGCGTCGCTAACGCAGAGGCGGGTTCACCTCTGAGGGTTTGTCGAATCCGTGATCCACCTGGAACGGCCGATATCAATGACTTGGTATAGGGGTGCATTGGATTGTGCAAGATTTGTTGAGTCGTGCCCTGTTCTACTATCTGTCCTAGATACATAACCGCAACCTCGTCTGCAATGATTTTCGCTACCGCTAGGTCGTGGGTCACAAACAATAGAGTCATGTGTAGACGTTGTCTGAGCTCTGATATTAGATTTAGGACGATCGCCGCGAGACTGACATCGAGAGCACTTGTAGGTTCGTCGCAAAGAAGTACCTTGGGTGGTATGACTATGGCTCGAGCAAGGGCGGCCCTTTGTCTCTGCCCGCCAGAGAGCTGGTAGGCTTTTGCTTGCAACATCTGTGGATGCAGACCTACGCTTTCGCATGCAGCGATCGCTCGTTTTTGACGCTCAAGTTTTGACTTGACCCCGCCTGCGAGTAAACGTTCGTTCAAGAGATCTTGAATCGTCATCCAAGGTGTTAATGAAGCACCAGCGTCTTGAAAAACCATCTGAATCTCTCCAGGAGGAGGTGCAGTCATCGATCCTGAAGAGAGATTGTTTAGTCCGACCAATGATCGCAGCAAAGTGGATTTCCCGGATCCAGATTCACCTACGATCGCCAATGCGGATCCAGGTTTCACTTCAAGAGTAACACCCCTTAGAGCTTTGAGTACTGAACGTGACCTTGCGGAGCCGACTTTGAAGGAGACGACCAAGTCGCCGACTAAGACCTCACCTCCTTTTTCTTGAGCAGCTGGGGAAGCTTTGTCAAGTGCATCTTTGTCAAGAGGAGATCTGTCTAAGTTGTCGTTTCCTTCACTTGAGGCCGTAGGAGGTCTCGTTGGCTGTGAAGCCTGGTACTTATCTGTATCTTTCCAGCACGAAAGCGCGTGGTCATCGTGGAACTCTCGCAGCTCAGGAGCCGACACTTGGCACAGCTCAACGCTACACTCGCATCTCGGAGAAAAGCCACAACCTATAGGTAAAGTTCTTGCGTCGTAGCCCTCTCCACTCATGGTGGAGATCTTTCCCTTTGAGGATCCTTCAAGAGTCAATCGTGAACGTAACAGTCCCTGTGTGTAGGGATGCTTGGGTGTCTCAAGGATGGTCTTGGTCGTGCCCTGTTCTACTATTTGTCCTCCATACATGACCACGATCCGATCGGCTACCATGCCTGCAACTCCCAAATCGTGGGTGATCATTAGAAATGAGGTAGAGGCTTTTTCTCTTACAGAGAGAATGAGTTCAAGAATTTGTGCCTGTACCGTAACGTCTAAGGCTGTCGTTGGTTCATCTGCGATTATTAGCTTTGGAGAACCCCCAAGCGCTATAGCGATCATTACGCGTTGGCGAAGACCACCTGAAAGTTCAAAGGGATATGCTCCAAGTCGTTTCTCTGGGTCGGGCACCCCGACGGATCGCAAAAGTTCTATTGACTCCTCAGTGGATGAGGTTACCTCGTTGAGCTGTTTCCCTATTCGCATGGTTGGATTTAAAGAGGTCATGGGATCTTGAAATACGGCTCCGAGCTGATGGCGTCGTAAAGACTGAAGTTGAGAGTTAGAAGCACCTAATACGTCGACGTCACCAACTCTTACTGAACCTGTCACCTTTGGTTTTGAGTTATTATCGAGGAGGCCCAGTAGAGAGAGGCCGAGCACGGACTTCCCGGATCCAGATTCACCAACAAGGGCTACGATCTCTGCAGGATTTATGGCCAGATCCACGCCTCTTAGAGCGAAGATCGTTTCATTGGAGCGTTTGAAGGTGACATTGAGATCGTCAATGACTGCTACTGGCTTTACGTCCCAAATCGCACGGGATGACTGGGAATCAAAAGAAGAGTCGCTTACTTGTTGGATATTGGTACTGTTGTTTTCACTTAGATTCCCTACAGCCATCGCCAACATCTGCGAGCTTAGAAAACGTGGTCTCAAACTTCCTCACAATCATCTGCCCCTTGGCGAGTTTCCAAAAAGGCAGAGGTAACTAATGAGCGACGTAGCGTGACTACGGCGGTTCATACTCAAAACTCAAGCCAAATAAAAAAAACCGGGCAGATCTATAACGATCTCCCGGGCTTTTATCCCTCCGTGTAATCGTCTGGTCTCTCCAGATGATTTGTACCTCTTGGACCTGACTGCCTCTTTGCACGGAACCCTAGGTACTGTTCTAAAGGCTACGGCCCAGATGTTGCAGGACTGTTTCGGGGGTTTTACGGTCTTGTATAAAGTGCGAGCCATTTATTGCACTTTTCTCGCCTGGGGAATCTGCCTGGGAGCACATCTGAAAGCAGTGATTCAGCCGTCCGGTATCACCGCCTGACAGCACCGCCAATAAGGGTGGATTTGGAATCTATGCATGGTCGATATGGCGGTAGGTTTGGTTAGAGAGTAGGTTGACACAGAGATGGTGCCGTCAAAAAGCATGGCGATGATCCACTAAAATCTCAAGAAGTTAAGTCCCCGCTTTCTCCTCTGAGCGATCAGTTAATACTTAGTGAGGCACGGTTGAATAGTCGACGTGGTCAAAAAAGTGAGTTATCCAGGAGGTACATATGGCTGGATGGATGGACGTTAGACGCATCAGTCAAGATTCATAATGGTGAATATTGACCGAAACGTTGATTCTGAGATTCAACTCTGGTAGTTTGTTTGATAACACGGGAGCCGCAAGGCTGAGAGGGCAGTATGTGCCGACCGTCTTACCTGATTCGGATAATGCCGACGGAGGGAGTGTAAATGAGTGTCGACTCTTCAATATCTTACGCTTATCTATGCGAAGACGATCTAGACGTTAAAGTTCGAGTGAAGCGTGTTTTTGTGAATAGCGGACGCGATGACGGAGCTGCTGAGTTCGTTGATCTTTACGACACCGCTGGAGGAGTGGTGGATGGAGATCAGGGAATCGGCCAGATGCGTACGCCATGGATCAGAGGTCGCAACGATGTCGCCGAGATCTTACCTGAGAACAAGGGCTCTTCACCAGAGACTGCTGTTTCAACCAGACGACTCGTAGCCAAAGACGGTGCAGTTCCGACGCAGCTATTTTATGCACGTTCTGGAGTAGTGACCAAAGAGATGCACTATATAGCCATAAGGGAAGGAGTTTCGGCTGAGTTAGTTCGAGAGGAAGTGGCGGCTGGAAGGGCTGTAATTCCCGCAAACATCAACCATCCCGAGATTGAACCCATGGTTATCGGCTCAAAGTTTCTGGTCAAGGTCAATGCGAATATAGGGAACTCCTCGGTGAAGGCCGATGTTAGTTCTGAGATTGCCAAGATGCAGACGGCAGTGCGCTTTGGCGCCGATACTGTGATGGATCTGTCGACAGGGCAAGACATAAAAAAGACTCGAGATGCAATTATTCGTAACTCACCTGTTCCGATAGGGACAGTACCTATATACGAGACTTTGCACAGAGTTGGAGGATCAGCTCAAGATCTGTCATGGGAAGCCTTTAAAGAGGTGATGATAGACCAGGCACGCTCTGGTGTGGATTACATGACCATCCATGCAGGTCTTTTGCTCTCCTATGTGCCTCTTACTACCTCCAGAGTTACGGGTATCGTCAGTCGCGGAGGATCGATAATGGCTACTTGGAGTCTTGCACACCATCGTGAGAACTTTCTTTATGAGAACTTTGAAGAGCTTTGCGAGATTGCACGAGCCTATGACGTGACTCTTTCGCTGGGAGACGGACTACGTCCTGGGTCAATTGCTGATGCCAATGATGAGGCACAACTGAGTGAACTACGAACCTTGGGAGAACTTGTCAAGGTTGCTAGAGATAACTTCGTGCAGGTCATGGTGGAAGGTCCTGGTCATGTGCCGATCAATAAAATTGAAGAGAACGTGCGTCTTGAACGGCTTTGGTGCGAGGACGCTCCATTTTACACCTTAGGTCCAATTACCACTGACTTTGCACCAGGATATGACCACATTACCTCGGCCATAGGCGCAGCACTTATCGCTACTCATGGCACTGCCATGTTGTGCTATGTAACTCCTAAAGAACACTTGGGACTGCCTAATGTTAAAGATGTCAAAGACGGTATGATTGCTTACAAAATTGCTGCACACGCTGCCGATGTGGCTAAAGGCCATCCAAAAGCTTTGGAGTGGGATCTTCAACTCTCCAAGGCACGATTTGAGTTTCGGTGGGAGGATCAGTTCAACTTAGCACTGGATCCTGAGATTGCGCGAAACTACCATGACGAAACTCTTCCTGCTCCCGCAGCCAAGACGGCACATTTTTGTTCAATGTGCGGACCTAAGTTTTGTTCGATGTCGTTGTCACATAAACTTCGCAGTGACCGCGAACTACAGGAAGGAATGAAAGAAAAGTCACAGGAGTTTCAGCGTCTGGGCAGTTCTCTTTACGTACGGGAAAAGTGATTTTTCACATTATTTGAGTACGTACGCAACGATGTTAAAAGCGATGTAGTCTCTGTCTCGACTCTCTCGTTCCTCACCCGTCTGTGAAGCGTGTGCCCAGACAAAGACATTCCTTCGCTGTCGCAGACACACTGCGGCTCGGAATCGAGCAGGACTTCCCGTCTTCGACTCTTGTCCCATCTCACGCTATCTCTGCATCAGCTTACGAGGGCTCCGATAGTAGCTGATTACAATATGTCGCTGTAACGGGATGCCTGGTCAGTCCTCCCCCGGTGGTGTTTGTTGTTTATGTTGGTTACTCTGGCGTAAGCTGATAAGCGCGGTTATCCCTAAGACGGCGACGATGACAAGCAGGTTTACATTGGTCGAGATGTGCACTACGGATTGCAGAAGCATCTTTGCCCCCATGAATACAAGAAGAACGGCAAGTCCTTTGGAGAGATAGGTGAAACGCTCGATAGCCTCCGCAAGCACGAAATACAGTGAGCGTAGCCCAAGTACAGCGAATGCGTTGGAAGTGAAGACAATATAGACGTTGGTGGTGACACCGAAAACAGCTGGTATTGAATCCGTGGCGAAAATGAGGTCAGTGATTTCGATGGCAAGCAGTGCGAACAGTAGCGGAGTTGCCTTGCGTCTTTTGTTCTCATGGACAAAAAACTTGCCAGCACTGGTTGTCGATAGCGGAATGAACCTTCGGAGACTACGGATCATTAGGCCGTTTTTTACATCTATCTCCGTGTTGCCCA
>JAJYGA010000060.1 GCA_021785255.1 Actinomycetes bacterium | reverse complement strand
GTGTTCACAAGTGTTTCATAGGCATGGCTGATAAGAGGAGTTGCCAGAGAGGGGATTGAGTCTGAAAATCCGAAGGGGCAACGTTGCTGATGGAATCCCAGACTCCAAGAGTTCTATGGAGTAGTTTAAAAAGCTTGAGTAGGAAATATAAATTGCGGTGAGTTTTAAATGGATCGTTGGTATGTTGCGACATATCTATTGCTAGTTGGAGGATGATTTATCAGAGCAATATATGGAGAGTTTTTAGTAGTCGCAACTTATGCACTACTCTGATAACATTTAGAGGTTCACGAATTAGTAGTTGTAAGGCTAGCTGTGGATCAGCGCGCTGTCTTTTGAGGAGCTTGAGTGAAATTTATCTATTCCTTTGACTTCCACCATGAAAGGGCCCCTATGGAGATGAAGGATCTTCTTGGTGGCAAGGGAGCCAACCTCGCGGAGATGACCTCCGTGTTGAAGTTGCCGGTACCTCATGGATTTACTATAACTACGGATGCGTGTCGAAGTTTCTTGAAGCTTGGTTGGCCAGAGACGTTGGACCAAGAGTTGGATCTAGCCCTCAAAGACCTGGAGTTAAAGATGGGTCGGACGCTTGGAGATTCTAAAGATCCTCTCTTGGTGTCAGTACGTTCTGGGGCTAAGTTTTCCATGCCGGGAATGATGGACACGGTATTGAACTTGGGTCTCAACGACAAGAGCGTTGAAGCCCTGGCGCGGGCGACGTCGGACGAGCGGTTTGCTTATGATTCGTACCGTCGTTTTATCCAGATGTATGCACGTATAGTGCTGGACCTTGATCCGTCCTTGCTCGATACAGTCTTTGAAGAGGCAAAAGCTAAAGTTGGCGCTTCTTCAGACGCGGAACTTGATGCCGATGTACTCAAGTCTCTGATCGTTATCTTCAAGGAGATTATTACAAAACAAACATCCAAGGCGTTCCCGGCTGACCCAATCGAACAGCTGAGGGGAGCTATCGCTGCCGTGTTTAAGTCGTGGAACGGTGATCGGGCCAAGGCATATCGCCAACGCGAGAGCATCCCTGATGATCTTGGTACTGCTGTGAACATCCAAGCAATGGTATTTGGAAATCGGGATAGCAACTCTGGCACCGGTGTTGGTTTTACAAGAGACCCATCGTCAGGAAAAAAGGGCGTCTACGGTGATTTTTTGGTCAATGCCCAAGGCGAAGATGTTGTAGCTGGAATACGCAATACAGAACATTTGATAGCGCTAAAGGACAGGTTCCCTTCGGTATTTGACCAACTGATTGAGATCTTTCATCGTCTTGAGAGTCACTACCGAGATATGTGTGACGTCGAGTTTACCATTGAACAGGGCAAGCTCTGGATGCTCCAGACTCGAGTTGGAAAACGAACTGGAGTGGCGGCTTTGAAGATGGCTGTCGATATGGCTACAGACGATTGGATTAGGTTGGACAAAAAAGAGGCGGTACTTCGTATAAATGGAGACCATTTAGATCAAGTCCTCCACCCCCAGTTCTCCGACGAGAAATACACTGTTTTAACCAAAGGACTTGGAGCCTCGCCAGGAGCGGCGGTTGGAAAGGTCTACTTCTCTTCATACGACGCAGTTCTTAGGGCTCAACACGGTGAAAAGGTGATATTGGTCAGAAAAGAGACCTCTCCTGACGATGTCCAAGGCATGTTGGCGGCACAAGGAGTTCTAACCGCAAGAGGTGGCCTTGTTTCCCACGCGGCAGTTGTAGCAAGAGGATGGGGCAAACCTGCTGTAGTTGGAGCCGAGGCCATAAAGATATCTGAGCACTCCTTTAGCGTTGGATCTGTGAGTGTCAGCGAAGGTGACATTATATCTATCGACGGTAGTACTGGCGAGGTGGTTCTTGGAGCGGTTCGATTAAGTGCTGCAGAACCAACCTCTGAGTTCAATACGATCTTGGAGTGGGCTGATGAGATTAGACGCCCCCACCTTTTGGTTAGAGCGAACGCTGATAACGGAGAAGACGCCTCCGTCGCGGCTTTGTTTGGGGCGGAAGGCATTGGACTGTGTAGAACCGAGCACATGTTCTTACGAGAAGATCGACTTCCAATTGTACGTAAGATGATTCTTGCTGATAACGATGAAGAAGAAGCAGAAGCGCTCGAAGAGTTAAGGGTGGCACAGCGGGACGATTTTTTGGAGATCCTGAGCGCTATGAATGGACTCCCAGTTACCGTTAGACTTTTGGATCCTCCTCTTCATGAATTCTTACCTGACATCGAGCATCTTTTGGTCAAACAGGCGGTGGAGGGTCTGTCTCAGCAGGAACAAGCTTTGTTGGACGCTGCCCGCTCATGGCACGAAGTGAATCCGATGTTAGGTATCCGTGGTGTGCGTTTGGGAGTTTTAAAGCCGGGCCTGTACGCAATGCAGGTAAGAGCATTGGTGCAAGCGGCTGAGCTTCTGCTTCATAATGGCGGAATACCAAAGGTTGAGATCATGATTCCACTCGTCGTGAGTAGAGAAGAGCTTCAACTTGCCAGGTCCTGGGTCGAAGAGACCATCGAAGAACTTCAAGTCAAGGATCTAGACATAACGATTGGTACTATGATTGAGACTCCAAGAGCTGCGTTAAGGGCATATGAGATCGCTGAGTTCGCTGATTTTTTCTCTTTTGGAACCAATGACTTGACTCAGATGACCTTTGGGTTCTCGCGTGACGACGTCGAAGGCAAGTTAATGAATACGTATATCGAGCAGGGATTGCTACAAGTCAATCCTTTCAAGGTGGTGGATCCTGACGGAGTAGGGGAACTTGTGCGCTTGGGGATCGAGAGAGGGCGTGAGCTCAAACCTGAACTGAAAGTTGGAGTGTGCGGAGAACATGGAGGTGATCCAACCTCTATCGATACCTTTTACAAGGCCGGAGTGAACTACGTTAGTTGTTCGCCGTATCGCGTTCCAATAGCCCGTTTGGCGGCGGCTCATGCCGTACTGAAGAATCAAAAATGATTGGCGCCTCAGGTGTTAATCCTTCTTGGTCAGGGTGTCTACGGACTCCAAGAGATCCCGCAGTTTAGTCCCCATGCCTCCTCTGAGGTGTGCTATGTTATGTTGATCAAGGATGCGCTCAATTGACTGAGCAGACGTCATCGCCTCTGGATTGGTCAAAGTCAACACGACTAGAGTTGCTCCAACGTCCTTAGAAATCTTTACAAGGTCCTCTGCGGGAATCTGAGCTCCTAGGTGGTGGGTTATCCACCTGTTGTTGCGCAGAGCTGCTGTCGCCATTATGGACGGAAGGGAGTGCTCATCTCCAGGGGGCGTAGCGACCACTACTACACCTTTTGGCCTTCCCACCGGACTAAACATGAGATTGGCTAGCGAACGTTCGATAATTGCCGATGCTCTATGCTCTTCGGCTATAGTGAGAGTCCGATTAACCCATCGTTCGCCAATCTCTTTAAGAACGGGACTTAGGAGTTGCTCGCATATATCGACTATAGATACTTTCCCATCAGCAAGTCTTTGAATCTTTGCTCGAGCGGCTGACTCTTCACCTCGTAAGAGGTGATTGAGCAACTTTTCTTGTTGCACTCTCCAATCCCTGACGTGCATCATCTCGGGCGGAGGTGATGGCTCGGATCTTTCGTTAATTAGACGGCGTAGATCTGATTCATTCACGTTATACACGGTGCCTATTTTCTCCGCGTGGAGTCTTCCTGCTCTCACCCACTGATAGGCAGTCTGGTAGTGCACGCCTAATTGGTTGGCGGCATCTTTTAATTCCATGCAACACCTTTTGTACGTAGAGTTCGATCCCTATAATGGTATTGGTAACTCAACTACTCCTATGTTATCTCTGTATTTGGGAATCTCTCGATCCACCGTTTGCGTTCTGGGAAAAATGATCAGGAACTGGTGAGACTTTATAGCCAGCGGTTTCTGCATTTCCAAAACGATGAGAGAGTGGACGAGCGGACACGGTCGACTTGGGAAAGGTTTTGGAACTGGACTTGATTAGGGGTTTTGTAGCTAGGTTCTCAAGGTGTTTCGATAGCCTGAGGCAGACATTGACGTAATTACCTTTTGGGTCTATCTGGATTTTAATGGCTGTTTAGGTACTAAGATTTCAGAGCACGATGGCTTATTCAGACGATGACAAGGAGAGAGTTCTTAGTGCCACCGATATTGTTGCTTTGGTGGGTGAACAAGTTCCTCTTCGTCGAGTGGGACGACGTTTCGTAGGACTCTGCCCCTTTCACTCTGAAGGCACTCCTTCGTTGTCTGTCAATCCTGAGCAGGGGTTATATTACTGTTTTGGCTGCCACGCATCGGGTGACGCCATCTCCTTTGTAATGAATACCCTAAAGGTAGATTTTCAAGATGCACTGGAGCATCTAGCTAGAAGAAGTGGCATTGAACTTTCGAAGAGCCATGGAGACTTTAGTGTTTCCAAGAGTAAGCGAGAGGTCCACCTAGCTCTGCTTGCCAGAGCGAGGGATTGGTATCGTGAAAACCTTGAAGATCCTGTAAGAGGCCAAGATGCGAGGGAGTACCTGAAGTCGCGGAATATGTCTTTTGATGCAGTCAAGCACTTCCAAGTGGGATGGGCACCAGAGGAACCGGATCTACTGCGCAAGGAGCTTGGAGCTACCGAAGAGGATTTCATTGAAGTCGGTCTTGGATATAGAGACGATCGTAGTGTCGTTCGAGATCACTTTAGAGGTCGAGTGATGTTTCCAATTACAGATACCACTGGGCGAGTAGTAGCGTTTGGAGGTCGAATACTTCCGGAACTAGCCACAAAAAGTAGCTACGATCTTCCGAAATATAAGAACTCTCCTGAAACCTACCTTTACCACAAAAGGCGTGTTCTATATGGGTTGGATCAGGGGAGAGCCAAGATAGTTCAGTTAAATGAAGTGGTGGTATGCGAAGGTTACACTGACGTCATTGGATTTTGGCAATCTGGAGTTGAAAACGCTGTTGCCACCTGTGGTACAGCCCTATCTGACGAACATTTTGAACGTCTTAAAAACTTTGCTAAGCGAATTGTACTGTCGTTCGATG
The DNA here is from genome assembly GCA_021785255.1 of Actinomycetes bacterium. Lineage (GTDB taxonomy): Bacteria > Actinomycetota > Acidimicrobiia > Acidimicrobiales > Acidimicrobiaceae > Ferrithrix. The sequence continues at coordinate 1,965 of JAJYGA010000060.1, read as the reverse complement.
CTGACGGGGCTGGACAAAGCGCGGCTGAGAAACTTTACAAGTTTGAACAAAACTTCAGTCTTCAGATCTACGTGGCAAAAATTCCTTTGGGCAAGGACCCTGCTGAGGTTGCAAAAGAAAATCCGGACCTTCTTCCTAAAATGGTGGCGGAGGCCGAGCCTTACTTGCGTTTTCGACTTTCAAGACTTTTCGAAAACTCCGAGATGGATACTTCCGAGAAACGAGCGAAGGTTGCAGAGACAGCACTGACGATGCTGATAGAGCACCCGTCTCCGTTGGTTAGGTCGGAGTACTTAGGATTGGTTGCCGATGCCACCAAGATCAGTTTCTCGGAACTTAAAAGTCAAATCGAACGACGTTCTAAGACATATCGTAGAACGTCGCTGTCACATTCAGCTACAAGGCCTTCACGCATTGTAACTGAAGGTGACAGAGCGGCCGTTGAAACGCTCAGACATCTAGTGAATGACCCGATGGAGCTTTCGGGAATTATCTCACCTACACTTTTTCGCATATCTGAATTTTCATCATTGGCACAACTGGCGAGCGAGTGTACGTCAGTTACCGAAGTTGCGTCGAAAGTCCAAACCGGCTCTAAAGAGTCATCCGATCTTTTTTTCCGCCTAGTTGCTGACCCACCTACCACAGAGGTGTTAGATGTGCTCTCAACTTTCGTCTCAAGAGAAGTTCTTTATGAGTTAGAAGTAATAACACAACGACTTAGGAGGGGCGAAGCAAGTGGAGATCTTTTGGAACTATCTAAACAGATCGCGGATGCCAGAAGATTGGTGGAATCGATAGGTCGCGGAGAGGAAGTGGCTGGTAATACAGGCGAATTGATTGCCTGGTTGCTAGAGGTGAGAACTTCCAAGTAGAGTGGGTCTGTAGTAGTTTTTCGACTTTGGGAAATAGATGACTGGAAACTCGAACCAAGATACTTCATTACGTGCGTATCTGAAGGATATTGGACGAACTCCTTTACTCTCGCAAGAACGTGAAGCGGAGCTGGCGAGAGTTATTAAGAACGGATGGGACCTGATAGGAAAGGACTCGGCGAAACTTAGCAAAGATGAGAAGCAGCGTCTGAAAGAGTTTGAACAGGCGAAGAGCGAGTTTACAAGAGCAAACCTAAGACTTGTTGTTTCGATTGCAAGAAAATATCAAGGGTTAGGTATTCCAATGCTTGATCTCATTCAAGAAGGTAACCTAGGGCTCATGCGAGCGGTCGACAAGTTTGATGTTGACAGGGGGTTTCGGTTCTCTACTTATGCTACGCATTGGATCAAACAAGCTATGTCCGCGGCTATTACGGGACAAGGAAGAAGCATTAGAGTTCCAGTGCATGTCCATGATCAGCTGGTAGAACTTGCCAAGATTCGTCGTGAGCTTGAGCAAAAGCTTGGTAGAGAACCCGTGGCTGAAGAGATTGCGGCTTCAATGGGGGTTCCATTATATAGATTCGATGAGCTGAGCGGGCTGCTCCTTGATGTGATATCACTTGAAACGCCAGTGTCGCAAGAAGGTGATACTACTTTGCTGGAGGTTTACTCTGATGGAGAGGATGGCGAACTTGATGAGTCGATACTCAAACAAGATGTAAGAGAGGCGCTTGGAAAGGCCATGTCCGCGCTATCTCCACATGAGCAGCAGATTTTACGATTTCGCTTTGGATTGGACGACTCAAGAATTCATAATCTTGAAGAGACCTCCAAGCGGTTTTCAGTTTCAAGAGAGAGAGTGCGCCAGATGGAGACGAGAGCTATAAATCGACTGCGTCGCGCTGATGTCGTTGAACAGTTAAAAGCTGCGGTTCGAGACTAAATCTGACATGATTTTGCCTATTCACCTACTAGCGTAGTTTGAGATTCCGGGGTAGCTCAATCGGCAGAGCAAGCGGCTGTTAACCGTTAGGTTGAGAGTTCGAGTCTCTCCCCCGGAGCTTGGGGCTCGTAGCTCAGCGGTTAG
>JAJYGA010000136.1 GCA_021785255.1 Actinomycetes bacterium | reverse complement strand
TCAGACGTGTCAGATATATCCATTGGAACTCTCTGAACGCTAGCTTAACAATACGGCCTGATCTTTTTTAAAGATCATTCATGGGAAGGCGAGCCGTAGTCTTTAGCTTCGCCACACTGCGTTGAACATCTTCGCGGATAGTAATTTGACACTACCTGATGGCGCTAAGAGCTCAACACAGCCAGAAGGTGAAGGAAAGTTTCCGAAGCTAGACGAAGTGCTTATCAAGACACCGCGAGTCCCTCCATTGGAGACTTTATACCATGATGCAGAAACTGGGCATATCTTAGGTACATCGATTGCATTTGAGGTAGCCTTGGATACTGGAGAAGATGGCTCGATACTCTCTAGGACTATTTTCCTCGGATTCGAGGAACAGGTTGCAATAATGACGGCATTATTGCTGCTGTTAGAGAAGCTTGGCGAGCTTCTAAAGACGCATCCTTTACTAGGAGAAATAGTATTTATGACTTTCAAAGTTCGCTGATTAACAGTTCCTTCAACAAGTGTGTTATTTGCTCCGCTACTCTTCCATGCAAGGAATATATTGTGGTCTACACCGCCAAAGGATACGACACTAAGATCCCAGGTGCCAAGTGAGCTCAGCAGCTTTCCATCTTTGGAAAACAACAGATATTGAAAGCTCGGATGTAGTGGACTTGCGACGGGACATGCGATACCTTCTGCCAGCACCTGTTGCCCCGATACACCAACCACACCTACTTCAAAGTGGCTGTTTTGCATTGAGGTAAATGGTGCTTCAGATGGGATTATAACGCTGCTTCCAGGGCATCCGGCCCCGCCGGGAACATTGGCAAAGATCGTCGGACCGACATTAAAGATGCTGGTGGAGTTATAGAACTTGCTGTCTATCACTTGAGACTTGGCGTTGGTGGTGTTCGATTCAACTAATGCCACTCCTCCTGCGGTACTTTCTTCAGCGAAAAATGATGTACTTTTGGAGCTCGTCTGTGAAGAGCGGGCCTCCGCACCTGCATGCGAGCTTCCGCAAGAGGTCAGGGTCATGATGGTTACTGAGGTGGCAAGCGCTAAAGTCAAGCCTTTCATGATCCTCCTTTCAAACTGTACCAACAGCCGTAGGGGCTGTGGGAGCAGTTGTAATTCCACGTGTTCCAAGCATTTTGTGGATCCCCATATGCACTATGTATGTATTCTTCTCCCCAGGTCACTTGGGTAAATGGATCAGTGGTCCAATCAGGAGCTACAGATCCCATCTTGGATCCAGGATTAGCCTGCGGAATTCCATATGCAGAACCTTCGTAGTTGCAGTTTGGATAAGTCCCACCTCCGTAACATACGTTCCATTGCCAGTTACTCTCATCTTGCCAGAGTTGATAGAGATATGTCCACTGTGAAGAACTCCACCCAAAGTGAAACATGATCTCTTGAGCGTAGGCCTGAGGAGAAAACCACCTAACAGCCCAGATAGCACCATTGGAGTCATATATAACTACATTTGAGTCACTTTGTAACGATAGATAGGCAGAGCCTCCACCGATTCCATAAGTTCCACTTGCCCAACGAGCCTGTCCAGAAGATGAGTAGATAACCAAGTTCCCGTCACTTTGCATAACCACATAGTTTCCGGGTTCTCCAGCGGTATCGCTAGCCCAAAACGCTTGTCCTTGCGAGTTGTACTCAACTAGATTACCGTCGCCTTGCATGATAAAGGTGTATCCGTTAGAAGGTGAACAGAGATATCCTCCTCCAGCTAGACCAACTCCTGGTGAAAGAGTAGATCCTGCACACCCGCCTCCACCTACAAGTAGTTTTGGTAATGTAGATGCTGAAAGAGACATCTGAGTAGTAGTAGAACTAAGAGATAGAACAACTAAGAGAGTAAGGCAAGATACCGCCCCCCCCCAAAAGAAATCCTCTAACAAATTTCATCTCATATACCCCCATGAGCAAAACCTGATACAAACGAACCCTCTCAGGTTCCACCACAAACTATACACCATACAGATATTAAAGGATGGAATCTTGAAGAGTATTTTCAAGAAAGATCTCTACTCCCATGTGGCATCTTTACAACACCTAGCCAGGAAACTCCCGCTAGCAGTTCTTATCCGAACGAGTATGACGAAAATCTGTCACAATGTTAAATCTTACCGTGTGTAAAACCAGTGATTATGATCGTTTTATCTTTCGCCCTTTGATCACCAAATCTGTATACGTTTTGTCGGTTCGAGCCACATCTTGTCTTTTGGACTAACTGAAAATGCCTGGTAGTAGATGTCCAGGTTCCTTACTACTTGGTTGCAGCGAAACTCAACTGGCGAATGAGGGTCGGTGGCGAGCCTTCTGAGCATCTCTTCGTTTCTCTGCTTTTCTTGCCATGACCGAGCCCAAGACAAGAAGAAGCGCTGAGCTCCTGAAAGCCCATCTACGATTGGAGTTTCAGACCCATCCAGGGCAATTTGGTATGCCTTCCAAGCAATACCAAGTCCGCCAAGGTCGCCTATGTTCTCGCCAACCGTAAGGGCCCCGTTGACGTGATGGTCAGGTGTTTGCCTTGGGTACAAAGCGTCGTACTGGCGAATTAGTCCCTCGGTTCTGTCTTGGAAAGCCTCTCGATCCGCATCGGACCACCAGTTTGAAAGTCTCCCATCGCCGTCATAGTGAGCTCCTTGATCGTCGAACCCATGACCTATCTCATGTCCAATAACTGCACCTATCGCGCCGTAGTTAGCGGCGTCATCTCTGTCTGGATCATAGAAAGGAAACTGCAAAATGGCAGCAGGAAAAACGATCTCGTTGAAGCTTGGATTGTAGTAAGCGTTCACTGTTTGTGGTGTCATGAACCATTCGGAACGGTCGACTGGTTTACCGAGCTTGTGTAGTTCTCTCTGCATGAGCCAACGTGAGCCATTCAATACATTGCTCCACAGGTCTTTTTGATTGATCTCCAAAGAGGAGTAATCTTTCCAGTTGGCGGGGTAGCCTATTTTGGGCACAAATTTAGAGAGCTTTTCAAGGGCTCGTTTTTTGGTACTTTCGCTCATCCAATCTAGTTCTTCGATGCTTTGTCTGTATGCTTCAAGGAGATGGGTGATCATGGTATCCATTTTTTCTTTGGCATGTGTTGGGAAGTGAGTCTTGACATAGATTTTCCCTATGGCGTCACCCATAAGTCCTTCGACTAAAGAGATCCCTCGTTTCCATCTCTCTCTCAGCTCTTTGGCGCCACTTAAGGTTTTCCCGTAGAAGTTGAAATTTTCCTCTACAAACCGGGAGTCAAGATATGGAGCAGCAGCGTGAATGATGTGCCAGCTGAGCCAGTCTTTCCAGTCCTGAAGTTCGAACTGTGCGAATAAAGACGCTAATCCGCTAACGAATGACGGCTGCCTGACAACGAGCTCATTGAAACTGCCTTCGGGTGGCTGGAAGCCATCAAGCCACTTAGAAAGATCGAATTCAGAGGTGTTAGAGGACAAGGTCTGGCTTAGCTCGTCCCACGTCATGATGTTGTAAGTCTTAATAGAGTCCCTACACTTAACGTTGTCCCAATGAAATGACGCTATTGCTTTTTCGAGTTCAGCCACTCGTTTCGCTCTGCTCTTGGAGTTTGAAAGATGAGCGAGTTCGAACATCGTCGCGACATGGGATACATGAGCCTCTCTAACGGGTCCAAAGTGTTCTTCTCTAAAGTACTGCTCATCTGGGAGCGAGATACCTGACTGCTCCATTAGAACCATATATCTGTCGGGGTTCCCAGGGTCTGTGTCTATGAATATTTGAAAAATTCCGGTAACGCCTTGTGTCTGCAGGGTACCTAGATATTTCAGGAACTCACCAACACTGTCTATTGCCTCTACTTCAAGGAGATAATGCTCTATAGGGGATGATCCAAGAGACTCAATGGTAGCTTCGTCCATGAAACTCTTGTAGAGGCTGGCTACCTTCTTTTGCTCTTCTGATGCGGCATTTTCAAGACTTTCAAGTATTGACCTTACAGCAATCTCTGCCTCTTCGGCAAGAACTTGAAATGAACCATAAGTGGACTTGTCAGGAGGAATCTCGGTCTTGTCCAGCCACTTCCCGTTGACGTGTCCGAATAGGTCGTCCTGAGGTGTCACCTCAGCCGACAGTTCTTTTATGTCTATCCCGGCTTTTGTATTCATGCCTAAAGCCTACCTGCGATGTGGAGGCGTTTGTGGTGGGCAAAGACAGAGTAGTTCGTTTCAGACGGATCCTTTAATTGGCATGTGGCAGACTATCTACCAGGCCATTAGTTGCATTACAGATAGGATGTTCTTTTTGCTTTTTGAGAACTAAATTTGACCTAAAACTGCGCTGTTACTTATTGCAATTTGCAATTTGCAATTTGCTTTGCCTAACTCTGCTAATCAATACCATAAGTTGTCAGTAGTTGCTGAACCAAACACGGTGACCATCAGAGTAGATCTCGAACCGAACGCGGATTGAACTTTCCATTACACGTTTCGGTCTCGATGCCGTTGAACACTTTGGAAGGTGTCGCTTAGTGATAGTTTTTGCGAGACTTCGTAGAGTTCGAAGAACTCTACTAGCAGGTAATGCACCATTTGATCATTTTGCTTTGCTGAATCCGCTGGCAGACATCCCCCGTTGTTTGTGCAACTCTGCATGGCAGGGCAGAATCGAACACAAGTCGCTCACGATTCGCCAGCGTTTTACTCAGCGGCACCTTCTTGCGGAGATATAGTAGCAAACCAGTAGGATGAAGTAGCGTGGATAGGAGGAAGTCAATGCAATCATTGTCAGTGGAGACAACCATGGCACTGCCCGAAGCTGAAGCAGAAATTCGATCCCAACTCAGTACTGTCGGCTTCGGCATCTTAAGTGAGATCGACCTGGGGGCTACACTGCTCGCCAAGCTCAATCGATCCATTGGAAATGTGAAAATTCTGGGCGCCTGCAACCCACAGTTTGCTTACGAGGCCTTAACAACCGATCGGTCAGTTGCTCTTTTACTTCCTTGTAACGTCGTGCTTGACGTGACTGATACAGGAACTCGCATCAGCATTCCATCTCCAGAGGCGCTCTTGCCAGACCATCCTGAGCTCACCTTGCCTGTGACAGACCTCTTAATGAAGGCGCTGAGCGCGATAGGAAACGTTGTTGTGCAGTGAACGCGACTAGCCACAGTTAGATAGTTTCCGTCGGTCTCCTCACATTTTGGGTGGGTCAGATAGGAGTTTGCCACTCAAGTCGTCGCGGTCCCAGGATCCCTACGTGATGAGACTACCAAGCTTCGGCAAGTATGCCAATCTAACTTCATGATATTCAGGAGTCATTTCCTGAGGTAGGATAGGGTCTGTACGTAATTGAGGCGTCTGCTATAGGCTGAGACCTTCAGCGGGTATAGGATGGGTAGTTGTGGACCGTCACTGTAACGTGTTCCTATCTTTTTGTCAAGCCGGAAGAGCGACTTTCGAAAGAAAGAAGGTCCCATCCCTTAGCATCGCATAAATCATGTCACATCTCCGTCGTGCAAAACAGATGACCGCTGCGTTTTGATTCTTGCCCAGTGCTCTTTGTTGTGCATAGTACGTCTTCAATTCCGGGTCACACGTTGAAGCGACTCTTATTGAATCGCACGCGAAACCCGACAGGGTGAAGTACAGCGACCCAGTGAAACGTCAACCGCTGGAGTTGGTCAGTTGATCATGGCCTTTGCAGAAGCTTCGTCCTTCAGGGCAGGGTGGATGTCACAAGTATGGATCGATATGTCCTTCGGTTAGAGTTTAAGCTGACTTAGCCTTTGTGTAGCTTGATCGATTACGTTGGGTGTTTTGCAAAACGCCCAACGTACTAAGTTACGCCCAGAACCTGGCGTTTTGTAAAACACTTCCATTGGAACTGCTACTACACCAATTCGTTGCGGTAACTCCAGGCAAAATGTCATTGAGTCTTCGTCAGTAATGGTTGAAATATCAGTGACAAGGAAGTAGGTTCCGGAGTTGGAGCATACTTTAAGGCCGATTTCCCCGAGGGATGTGGTTAGTTGCCGTCGCGGATCCTCAAGTTGAGGCGTGATTAGGCTTGTAAATTTATTACCACTTTGCAGAGCAAAGGCTATGGCTTCTTGGAAGGGAGCGCCGTTCACATAGGTTAGGAACTGTTTCGTAGTTCGCGCGGCCTGAGTGAGTTCTCGAGGTGCACAAAGCCAGCCGATTTTCCAACCGGTTAATGAGAAGGTTTTAGCAGCTGATGAGATAACGATGGTGCGTTCTCTCATTCCAGGCATTTGAGCTAAACTTATGTGTGATCCTTCGAAAACAAGGTGTTCATAGACTTCATCAGTTATTGCTATTAAATCGTGCTTGATACAAAGCTCAGCGATTGCACCTAGTTCCTGTTTTGTAAAAACCTTCCCCGTGGGATTGTGGGGCGAGTTGACTAGAACCACGCGGGTTCGGCTGGAGATGATGCTCTCCATATAGTCAAAATCAATACTCCAATCAGGTTGTCTCAAGGGTACGGGAATTGTCTCACCATGAGCCAAAACTATTGCCGCATGGTAAGAGTCGTAAAATGGCTCAAAGACGATAACTTCGTCTCTAGGTTCAACCAAAGCTAAGAGAGAGGCGGTTATAGCTTCTGTTGCACCCGCGGTGACGAGAATCTCAGTCTCAGGATCATACGCAAGGTTGTAAAAGGTCTTTTGGTGTTGAGCTATGGCTTCTCTGAGAGCAGGTATTCCTAACCCTGGAGGATACTGGTTGTGTCCTTCCTCTATAGCACGGATAGCAGCTTTTTTAATCTGCTCAGGTCCGTCAAAGTTGGGAAATCCTTGCCCTAAGTTAATTGCCCCTGTTCTTGTTGCAAGCTCCGACATTGTTGCAAAGATCGTCGAGCCGAAAGCTTGCATTCGAGAGACCAAATAGGAGTTCGTAGTTGGCACTCTCTCATGTTACCTTGTAGGGGTGGTTGGCGAACACCGATATTGTGACGTTCCCATCCAGGAGCATATACCAGGTGGTTTCAGTCAGCAACACTCGCT
>JAJYGA010000132.1 GCA_021785255.1 Actinomycetes bacterium | reverse complement strand
AGATAAGTAAAACTGCATGTCAGATAATAAAAGCTGAGACCGAATACAACATCTTTTCAGACACCTTCCAGACAAGGAGCTACTGTGCCCCCACTAATTCTTTCAACTTACGAGCTGGGCCATCAGCCACATTTGGCTGCTCTCGTCGCTGGTGTCCTTAGAGACGGACACGTCGACTATGAGGTATTGGACTTAAGTGTTGATCCAGACCTTAAAGCGTTCGACAGATATATCCTGGAAAATGATCTAAGACAACCTCGGATCTTCATAGACACGGCAGTATTCACCGTCGGTATGTTGACATCGGCTATGCTCTTCAGAGATATCCTGGTCCACTTGGAAAAACATCTAGGCGAAGTAAAAACACTCATAATCTACGGCCTCTATGCCCATGAGGTAGCAGTTGAAGCCTCAAAGATCAGCTATGGCAATCTAATAGTCCGGGCCACTCCAACGATGAAAGAGATTGCAGAAGACTTGGGAGTGCAAAACGTTACCACTACAAAGAAGTACTCGCCAGCTAGAGAAAAACTCCCTCCCCTAACAAGATATAAGACCGTTATCACCAAAGGCGTGGAAAAAGTCACCGGTTATAGCGAGACATCGACTGGATGTCGGCATCGCTGCCTCCACTGTCCACTGCCAATCTACTTCAACGGCAGAGTCGCAGTCAATCCTATTGAGGAGATTCTTAGTGACATTGAAACTCAAGTACTCCAAGGCGCAACTCACATAACCCTTGGTGATCCTGACTTCTTCAACGCTCCAATTCACGCTATGAAGGTGGCCAAGGCCATAAAAACTCGGTTCAGCGACCTAAGTTTTGACTGTACTATAAAAATAGAACATCTACTGAAACATCGTGCCTATCTATCAGAGTTGGGTGAGACCGGCTGCAGCTACATAACGTCTGCCGTAGAGTCGCTCTCCGATGAGATCCTCATCAACCTCGCTAAGGGTCACAAAAGCTCTGACGTTGATATAGCCCTGGAGATGGTCGATAACGCTGGCATCGACTTTCATCCATCTTTCGTTCCATTTACTCCTTGGACGACCCTTGAAGACTTTGAGGAAATCTTGATATTTGCATATCGAAACTCCATGGAGCGCACACTTGAACCTGTACAGTTAGCCATTAAACTTCTTGTGCCTTCTAACTCGCTGCTTTTGAAGAGTCCTGAGTTCTTGAAGTTCAAGACTTCTTATGACATTGAGACCTTTAGTTACCTCTGGACATATCGTGACCATCGAGTTGATAAGCTTCAAAAGGCGATTGAAGCAGAAGTTGCAAAGGGGCAACTCTATGGAGACCCATTCGAAGACACCTTTTTTGCAATCTGGTCTATCACAGAGGAATACCTCGGAAGGTCCATAACTGTTCCAGAACGCAACCAGCGACGCGCCCAGTCGGTAAAGTCATCTGAAGCATGGTTTTGCTGTGCGGAACCCACCTCATCTCAGAGACTCATAGGACAATGAGCCTATCTCCAAGCGACACTATATCCTCGAGACAAACGAATCGTCTGACTCCGTCGCAACGAGCCGCCATCGAGGACGTCAATCCAACGATGGCTATTATCGCGCCCGCCGGCTCTGGAAAGACCACAGTGCTCACTCAAAGAGTTGCAAAACGAATAGAGCGCAAAGAGACACCTCCCAACAAAGTGCTTGCACTTTCTTTCACGCGAGCCGCAGCATATCAAATCGGTGAAAGGGTCACCCAACTAATAGATACCACTCCTATTACCGTGGGAACCTTTCACTCAGCAGCACTTTCAACCCTTAAACGTTTCGCTGAGTTCACTCAGCAAAGGCTCCCAGCGATCCTACCAGATCCGAAGAAAATTCTGAGTGAGATCCTTGGACAAGGTTCGCCCTCTCTAAAACAAGCACTGCGTTACGGAGCTACGGCCAATCAAAAAGCTATCCTGACCAGAAGTTCGACTGAGATATCTTGGGCAAAGAGCTGCTATTTTGATCCTTCCACCTACGGCGATGTCGCCCCATCTCTACGACAGGTTACCCAAGTACAGGCGGAAGCTATCTCGCAACTCTATCGGGACTACGAAATCTACAAACGCCGTCATGGACTTTTGGACGTCGACGACCTTGTACCGCAGGCCAGTATGAGAGTATGTCAAAACGAGGACTTCGCGAAGATTGAGAGATTTCTATTTCGGCATTTTTACGTGGACGAATTTCAAGACGCCAATCGGTCTCAAATAGAACTTCTGCTCGCCTATCTAGGAGATGACAACAGAGATATCTGCGTCGTAGGAGATCCAAGTCAGTCGATTTACGGATGGAACGGTGCTATGGAGTCAAATATGTCCGATTTCATTGACACGTTCCCCGAGGCTCAGATAGTAATACTCTCGGAAAACTTCCGATGTGTACCGGAGATAGTAGATGTCTCGTCAAAGATCATGCCCATATTGGCAGACGAACGTGTTCGTTACCAAGTAAGGCCGGTAAGAGGTACTGTTCCAGGTGCTGGAGTCTGTTTTCACCAACTGAAAGATGACACAGATGAGGCCCTCCTATGTGCTCGAGTTATCAACTCCTTACACGAGCAACGCGTCTCTTACAACGCAATGGCTGTACTTGCTCGCACCAACGTACAGCTCAAAGTAGTTGATGAGATATTCAGATCACTGCGAATCCCCACCAAGAGTCCGGGAAATGCCAACGGACTTTTCAGCAAGTACCTCAAGGCGATGACGAAAGACTGGAGCAGCGAGGAACTACAACGACGTATCGCAACTTTACTGGCACTCATAACCGAATCTCAAGGTTTTCACTCCGGTCAGTGGAATCATCCTCCCAAGGGTCTACTTGAGACGATACTACAGCTAAGACGTATTCAGCCCGAGATAAACGTCTCCGATACCATCGAAGTCATTGACAAAGTGGGGGACTCCATTAGCGGGAATGATGCTGTCACTTTAACTACTTTTCACGGTGCAAAAGGGTTGGAGTGGTACCACGTCCAGCTAATCGGCGTTGGGCGTAACAAAGTTCCCAGCCCTCAGACACGGCGAAATGAAGAACTCTTGGAAGAGCAGAGGCTGCTCTATGTGGCCATGACCCGCGCAAGCGACTCTCTTCACATATCCTACACAACCCAAGGTGTGCCAGGGGAAACTCCTCCATGGTCAAGCTTTTTCGACCTACTCGAAAATCCTCCAAAAGATGGACTTTTCAATGCAACTTCATCTATCGCTCCACAAAAGTCCCAACCTCCAAGAGAGTCAGATCCCTTTGGGGCAAGCGAACGAATCTATTTAGAAACGCTGTCAAAGATCAAGTCATTTAGAGCGCAAGCGGCTAAGCGCCGAGGTCTGCTACCGGAGCAGCTGATTAGCAACTCTGCAATTAGACAACTTACAAGAAACTTCCTCTGCGGCTCTCAAACTTTAATAGAGGACCTCTCTCGCTCCTGTCATCTTTCAGATGCTACTATGAGTGAACTCTTGGATTTTCTCGCAAACTTAGGCACACACAGCGAAAACGCATAGAAACTCTCCGGATCATTTAACTAGATATCCTTGCTTTTAACCTTGTTGACTTTGAAAGCCAACTTGGGACACAGTTTCACCGCTCGGTACGCAAGCTCTAAATCTTGTTCGTCAACCTTTCGAGTTTTTATCATCGGATATCCCCAGTCGTCAAAGCTCAAATTCGACGGAAGGAGTTCGACACAGTATCCATACCCATCACATACAGTCGGATCAATCACCAACAGATATTCAGGTCGTCGGAGCTTTCTTCGAGGAGTTTTAGGTTCCATTTAAATTAGGACCTCCATGGAAACTTCCGTGTAATCCCTCAAACTGATGAAGATACGGAAGCTGACAAGTGCCACTTTGATGCGCTCTAATCTCCTCTGGAACAGTCTCACTAAAGGATTCCATGAGATCACACACGCTGTCTGGAAGGCTACAACCCCCACGTCCACGAATCTGCGAAGTCCATCGAAGCACTTTTTCGATATCGCCACTTTTTCCTACTACAAGTCGCTCAAACTCATCAGCCACTTGAGGCAGTCCATGTTTGCAAGGTCCACATTGGAGGGCACTTTGCTGGCTCAGCCATCTACTGACGAAGGCAACCTCACCACCAAGGCAGCTTTGTCTATCAACCTCGACCAACAGTCCCCCTCCAAAACCGATCCCTTGATCCTTCTTGGGAACAGATATGGGAGTTCGCATCCTCTGATCATCACCGCGAAACCATCTACCAAAGTATCCGCCGACGAGATAGATCGAAGACTCGTTCAAAGGTGCTCTCAGCACGTCGAAAATATCAGAGACACTTTGGGATGAATCCACTTCGACAATATAACTCTCGCCTGTCTTTAGATGCACGGTTCCTAGGTAGGGAAGAGAGGCGCTTTTATCGCCGGTTCCATCTCTTCGTTCTATCCGATTCGCCTGCGACAGTCTTGCATACGTCTCAGCGTTGGAAAGCAACGTGGGTCGACCCCTGACACCTGATACAGAGACTCTGGGAGGCTGCATCCTTGGCACAGGTTTGCTCTCACCATTTACCGCCGCAACCACAGAGGTCTCCTGTCCCGAGACGAGCGCGGGTGGTGTAAGTACGACCTCAATCTTTACGCCGACAACTTTAGAAAAACGCTTGACCGACTCCATGAGACCAGATGATCTCTCGGTATCGTCATGCGTGACAAGATAGACACAGGTGCCACGAAGCGCTCGAGCACAAAGTACTGCCCCTTCGAGTACAAGATCCAAGTAGTAGGTAAGAAGAAAGCGATCTTTAAACGATAGTGGTTCTGATTCCGTGGCATTGATCACTACGGCGGGCCGAATCAATCTAGATGAACTTTCAGCAACCGCCTGCAGCTTAAGCGCAAAGGGAAATCCTGCTCCACCTCTTCCTTTGAGGTCCCACCTTTGAGCTAAAGCAACCACCTCCGAGAGAGGATCCCTAACCCCGAGGAGACGAGGGAACGCAGCTAGTTCTCCCAGTTGGGGGCCAGCCCCATGGATAAAGGGTTGAGGTCGCCTGGAAAAAGGAAGATAGCCACAGCTAGAGTCTTCTCTGTTTATCAGTACCAGTGGGAACTTCAACGTCTTTTCATGCTCGAAGAACTCTGTTCTCACCTTTAGCACTCTCAATCTCTACAAGAACTCCGTCGCAACAGTGCATAGCGTTCATCCTCCCAGTCCTCCACCACTAGAAGAAGTAATCGACACGCTGTGAGAGGGGGTTGAGGCGGATATGAACCGCTTCGACCAACCCGCTTTTGCAGGACCAGACAAAGCCCAAAGCACCAACAAGAAAGGGGTGAGCAACGTCAAAGTGTAGGCGGCCAAACGAAACGCGAGTGGCTTAGCATTCAAGTCTAGGATTCGGACCCAAACGCTCATAACCACCGCCACCAGACATACTCCATATATTGCGAGCGCAAAACCGTAGCGCGAGTCACTGCCGGTTCCCAATCCATGAACCACTGCAAGCAACCAGATCGGATAAGACGAAAAGTGGATCAGTTTCCACGTCTTTTGCCTGAGGCGATCTCTAAGGAGCGAGGTTACCAGGACTGCTAATATGAGATCAAAAGCAGTTACTCCCAGACCCAGATACAAGGGCCTATATGCGCGACCAAAAGGATCAAAGATAGTGGTCCACCCCAACTTGGTAAAGGGGTCAACGACAGCTGTAAAGATATGCACCGCTAAAAGCACCAGTGCGAACAGCGCAACTGAGCGATGGAGCTCTGCAAAATAAACCCGCGGGACCTTCCTCAGTTTTACCTTCTGAGCAGACAAAATTCCCAGAACAACCGTTATCGTGAGAAGAAGTAAGGCAATAAAACCTGACGAGCGAGTGACGTACCACATAATCTGAGTACCGAGGACAGAAAGTATCAAACTTCCAACACCTCACTTCCAAAGTCACCCACAAAAGTTACCGAATCGCCCACAACAAGTCGAGCATGATAGGCCAAGTTGTCTATAGCTTCGTTGGCCAACTGGCCATCTATAAGTGACATCAAAGACAAAACGTTGCACATGCCGGTACTTCGGCCTACAACGGTTGCCACGTCAGCTCCGTGAGAACTTGGACGAAGTGTCCTTGGATCAAAGATGTGACTAGCTATCTCACCCTGACAGTATCGTACCTGCCTAGAGAGTTTTGTCGAGGTAGCTATACCGCCTCGACTTAGGTATACCAGCTGGTCACCTTCTTGATACACGCTCCTGCCATCTTTTGGAATAGCTATTGGGAAGTAAGTACGTCCAGAGAGCGAAGACACAAAGATGTCGCCCCCAAGACCCACTAATACATCTGCTTCAAACTCCATAGAGAGTTCATGCGCACATCTTTCTGCCCAGTACGCTTTGCCGAGTGAGTGCAGATCAATGAGTGTACCTCGACCGAGCCTAACCACATGCGAGGCCCCACTCAGCTCAACCAATCCTCTTGCGTCGCTGGAACTACAGCCATCTAACCTATACTCGTCGGCTAAGATTCCACCCAACGCTATGTCGACAAGTCCACTCGTAATCTGTCGAGCTTCCTCGGCTTTTGACAAGAGCCACCACAATACATCAGAGACTTCATACTCTCCATCGCACCTTCGGGCCAACGTCAAGTCGTATAGCTTTCTAACCTCCGAGTCTGGACGGTAACACGATGCCACCTCGTCAAGTGTCATTACCTTCGCATCAAGCGAACTTCGCATAAGATCTAGATCGACTCCCTGAGTGCAAGCCAAGTCCACATAGGTACCAAGAGCCTCGAACCTTAGAGACTGCAGCCTTACTTCATCCATAACTCACGCCAACCTGTCACGCTGAGTCAAATCATCCTCCATCACAGTGTGCCGACCAAAGTTGAGAATTGATCTATAACTAACTAAGTTTTCGGTACAGACGCTACAAATTTGAACAAAACCTAAGATAATCAGCGCATTGACCCTTTCCGGGCCATAATGTCACGCTAGTCGGAGCTTGTTTTGTCGCTACATTAGTTGAATTCAACGACTAACGGAGCGTGATCAGAGGGTTTTCCCGCCCTGGATGTCTTTCGCGCATTTCGATCGACATACGCGCGAATAACCCTTTTCGACAGGTTTGGAGAAAGCAACGCCAAATCTATCCTCATACCTTCGCCTTTGTGAAACGCACCGTTACGGTAGTCCCACCAGGAAAACTCCTTCTTGTGGGGATTGAGTGCTCGATGAATGTCGATCAGTCCTAGATCCATGATCTCAGACAGAAGTTTTCTTTCCTCTTGAGACACATGTGTGGAGCCTTCTAGTGCTGCTGGATCCCAAACATCTTCATCTCCAGGAGCGATATTGAAATCGCCCGCCACGATTATGTCAGAGTATCTCGCCGATTCGAGGGCCAAGAGCTCCTTGAGATTCTTCAACCACATCAGCTTATAGAGATAGTGCGGGTCAGATAGAGATCTCCCGTTGGGCACATAGACGCTATGCACCCGAATATCCCCGATAGTTCCTGAGATGTGGCGTGCTTCCTTATGGAGTTCAAACTCCTCAGTAATGGCTCCTTTTGTCACAGATTCAGGCTGTGTCTTAGAGACAATAGCTACCCCATTCCACCGACCTTGGCCAGAGTGAGCGCTGAAGTACCCAAGCTCTTCAAAGGCTTCAACTGGGAACTCATCCTCCTTCAACTTGGTCTCTTGCAAACAAAGTATCTCTGGAGAATTAGCTGCTACCCATTCAAGCACGAAGGCCAAGCGAGCATTCAGGGAGTTAACGTTCCAAGTAACAAACTTCACAGACAGGTCACTTCTAATAACATCATCGTGGCTACCAGCTCATACATCACTGCTGATGATAAAAAAGAAGACCACCTCGCATGCAACCATACCGTTGACCTTGGCCGTGCCCTCACCTCTTCCTGATCTAGACGAAAGTGAAAGAAGTCTAACCTCGAGATCAAGTTTATCTTCCGGTAAAACTAGACGCCTGAAGCGGGCTCGATCTATTCCTCCAAAAAGTGGAAGTTTGCCGCTGTATCGGGGGTCTGCAAGAAGCGCACAGGCACCCAGCTGTGCCAGGGACTCAACCATGTACACTCCAGGGAGAGTCGGACGACCAGGAAAATGTCCCTCAAAGATCGCAAGAGAAGCGTTCGGAATCCACCATCCCCTTGCAAGCACTCCTGGCTCAATCTCAGTAACCTCATCTACAAGAAGAAATGGCTCTCTGTGTGGAATAAAACTCTTAGGATCCATCTCTACAAACTATTGCCTCAGCACTTCCCATCAGACCACTTCCACCCCATACCTAGACTTCCTTGGCCGCGCCATATTAGATGGGTCGTTGCACATAGACTTGAAACTCCACTTGAATTGCGAGTCTCGGCAGGAGCCAAAACATGATAAAAGGAGTTGTATTTGACTTCGGCGGCGTGCTATTTGGTTCGCCTTTGACGCACATATCAGACCTCGAACAACAGATAGGGGCGAGGCCAGCTCAGCTTTCCACCTTACTAGCACGCTCCAGTGAAACTGGGGCATGGGGAAGCTTTGAGCGCGGCGAGATAGGACTCGAAAGATTTGAGAGGGATATGAATGCGGAGCTGGCAGAGGCATCCTTGGAGACCTCTGCCGTAGAGTTGTTGAAAGGCGCATCAGGCAAGTACAACGAAGCGCTAATAAGATATATCGCCGACGACCTCAAGGGACGCTTTAAGCTCGCCATTATAACCAATAACTTTCAGATCGCATCCCACCAGGAGCCACTTGAGAAGATACGGGACTACTTCGACGTGGTTGTCGAATCCTCAAAGGTAGGCTATCGGAAACCTGAACCAATAATCTATGACATCACGTTCTCCAGATTGAAGTTAGCCCCAGATGAAATCGTCTACATCGACGACATCGGTAGCAACCTCAGGTATCCCGCATCCAGAGGGGCACTGACGATCAAGGCAAATACGTTCTCAGAAGTGCAAAGGACTCTCAGGGAAGTTCTAAGAGCAGATCAACACACCGACAACTAAGACTTGATCGGCTCGAACAGCGCCCTGCGCAAAAGATCCTCTTGTTCCAGCAAATGCATGGCACTAAAGCCGGTCGCAGGTGAACCTGCTGATGGCCTAGAGACGTGCCGCAGTGGGAATCTGAGCCTAATTGCAGAGTGCAAGCGCTCATGCACATACGACCAAGCTCCCATGTTCGCTGGTTCTTCCTGAAGCCAAACAACCTCTTTTGCATTGAAGTACTTGGAAAACACCTGCTCGAGTTCGTCTTCGGGCCAAGGAAACAGTTGTTCAACTCTTACCACAACTGCTCTTGGAATGCCGCCTTCGATAGCTTCTTTTGAGTCTCGCAACGACATGGCTTCAAAAGCAGCCTTCCCTGAGCAAAGCACTACACGCTCAACAAGTTCGGGAGGAACTTGTACATCTTCATCGATGATGGGCTTAAACGAGCCCATCACGAACTCCTCGATCGGAGAACGAGAGTTCTTTGATCGAAGCAAAGACTTAGGAGAAGCAACGATCAACGGTCGCCTCGTAGATCTATGGACCTGTGAACGGAACAGATGAAATATCTGCGATGACGTCGTGGGATACACAACCGCCATATTTCCGCCTGATGCGAGAGCCAAAAATCTCTCCAGCCTCGCCGAAGAGTGCTCCGCACCTTGGCCCTCATACCCGTGTGGAAGTACCATCACAAGACCAGAGTGCTGACCCCACTTGTCTTCCGCTGCCGCAATGAACTGATCAATAATTATCTGTGCGCCGTTGGCAAAGTCGCCAAACTGTCCTTCCCAACAGACAAGTGCATCTGTCTGAATTAAAGAGTATCCATACTCAAATCCTAAGGCCGCATACTCCGAGAGGAGGGAGTCGTATATCATAAATCTTCCGCCTCGTGGAGCACGAAGCTGCGGGCCCTCGTAGTCTCTTAAAGTCATCAGCGGGAAGTACTCTTGTCCTGTTACATAGTCAATCAGTGCCGAATGCCTGTGAGAGAAGGTTCCTCTGCGAGAGTCTTGACCTGCAAATCTAATATCTTTACCTTCCAAAAGAAGAGATCCAAATGCCAAATGTTCTCCCATTGACCAATCGACCTCACCTGAGCGGTAATGGGAATCACGTTGAGCAAAGAGACGCGCCAGTTTTGGATGAACGGTGAAGCCAGACGGATACGTGATAAGTCGATCCGCCACCAGATCCAAGACCTCTTTGGGGACTCCGGTATCGATCCTTTCTAACGGCACACTAAGCGGCCGCGGAGGTGGAAGCACGGTGGGGTTCGGTGAAGTAGCTGAACGAGTCTCATCCAAAGCTCGCTGCAACTTACCCAAGAAGTCCTCTAATGCTCTATCCTCATCCTCTTCGGTGATCTCATTCCTCAAAGACAGAGACTTGGTATAAAGTTTTCTTACAGATGGATGCTCCTCAATAACTCCATACATGAGTGGATGCGTATAGCTGGGTTCATCGCCTTCGTTATGGCCGTGCCGGCGGTAACAAACCATATCCACTACGACATCTTTATGAAACGTCTGCCTGTATTCAAAAGCCAAACGTGCCACTCGGACCACCGACTCTGGGTCGTCTCCATTTACGTGAAATATCGGAGCTTGGACAGTCTTGGCAACATCGGAGGCGTATATGGAAGATCTAGCCTCGTTTGGATTCGTCGTAAAGCCTACCTGATTGTTTATGACGAGATGGACCGTTCCTCCGGTCCTATAACCACGCAGCTGAGAGAGGTTCAAAGTCTCTACCACCACCCCTTGTCCCGCAAATGCCGCATCGCCATGCACCAATACAGGAAGGACAGGAAACTCACCCACGTTGCCATAAAGGTCTTCCTTGGCTCTAGCCACACCTTCAACCACGGGGTCAACGGCTTCAAGATGTGAAGGGTTTGAGGACAAGGTGACGCCTATAGTGACTCCATCTCTGCCCACGAAGGTGCCAACATATCCTTTGTGGTACTTGACATCTCCGCTACCTTGAACAGAAGTAGGATCCAAGTTACCTTCAAACTCTCGGAAGATCTCGCTATAACTCTTCCCCACAATGTTCGCCAACACGTTCAAGCGACCTCGGTGAGCCATTCCCAACACCACCTCCGGCAAACCACGAGCCGCAGCGAGTGTCAAGGTCTCATCCAAGAATGCAATTGCAGATTCTGCGCCTTCTAGACCAAATCTCTTATGCCCAATATATCTAGTAGATAAAAACTTTTCGAATGCCTCAGCAGCATTCAAGCGTTCAAGAAGCCGTAGTTTCTCACTCTTAGAGAGGTCAAGTGGTCCACCTTCCACTCGTTGTTGAATCCACGCCTTCTCTTGGGGATCTTGAATGTGCATGTACTCGATACCGATCGTACGGCAGTAAGCGTCACGAAGAATATTGATAATTTTTTCGAGCGTAAGAACCTCATACCCAGCCAGCCCATCGGCGTAAAACTCTCGGCTGAGATCCCACAAAGACAGTCCATAGGTCTTAGGGTCAAGTTCCTTTGAAGGCATAGGCTTTTGCAATCCCAAAGGATCCAACTTCGCCATCAAGTGGCCCCTTACTCGATAGTTGTTGATGAGGGTCTGAACGTGGACTTGCTTTACAAGCCGGTCATCCACTTTTCGCGCTACGGAGTCATTGGTGTCTGAAGACCACTCAACCGCCGGATACGGCACCTCCAGAGAGTCAAAGATCGACTGATAAAAAGATCCACTGCGCAAGAGTTCGTCAACAGTCTTAAGAAACAGTCCCGACTCCGCACCTTGAATAATCCGATGATCGTAAGTTGAAGTTATCACAACCGTCTTTGAGATGCCCAGCTCGGCGAGCACCATCGGGTCTGATGCCCGAAAATCGGCACCGTAAGTTATCGACCCTACTCCCACAATCGCCCCTTGACCGTTCATAAGGCGAGGTACGGAGTGAGAAGTACCAATCGTACCTGGATTGGTAATCGTCATGGTTGCTCCAAGGAAATCTTCGAGCGCAAGCTTGTTGGTTCGAACCTTCTTTATTAAAGTGTCGTAAGCACTCACAAACTGTGCGAAGGTCATCGCACTCGCTCCCTTTATGACAGGCACATAAAGAACTCGGCCTCCATCTTTGCGTTCAACGTCGACTGCCATACCCAGGTTCAACGACTTATGTCGGATTACTCCTGGTGTTCCTTTACCATCTGAGTTCTCAACAAAGGTCGAGTTCATCTGCGGAACGACTTCAGCAGCTTTGACTACTGCATAAGAAATTATGTGCGTAAAGCTGACCTTCGCCGCCATAATACGAGTTAAGTGATCGTTTATCATCGTGCGGTTGACTTCAAGAAGACGAGCGGGGATCTCACGTACCGATGTCGCGGTCGGGACATCCAGCGAAGCAACCATATTCTCAACAACCTTGCCAGCTGCGCCTCGCAGAGGAACCGCTCCATCTACAGGTCTTACCTCCTGCACCTGGCTCACTTGAACGTCAGTACCTGCAAGGTTCGTTACGTCAGCACTCTTAGCAACGACAGCTGGAGGCTCCGAAATAACCTCCGCGCCAAAAGAGTTTTGACTAACGTCTTCCTCGAGAGTATTAATGCTATCTCCGTTGGACGAAGTCCTTTGAGACACTACGGTCGCCTCTTCATGGTATGGCAGAGAAAAATTGGCCGCCGTGTTCAGTTTTTGAGGTTGTGATCCCACTTGGTCCGAAAAAAACTTCCTCCAGCTCTCTGGGACCGATTTGGGATCCTTCATGAAAAGATCGAGCATCTCTTCTGCAAGCCAGTCATTTGGGCCAAAGGTGCTTACACTGTTAGGGTGAGAGTTTTGTTCCACGGTTAATGATCGTAGTCAAAGTTTATGAAACTTTGAAATCATTTACTAGTACCAGGTCACATTTCCAGCACGAAACGTGTCAACTGAAGCCTGAGACGGAACAAAACTTAAGTGCACCTAAAAAGGCGTCGAAACTGAAACATGAAGATCGCCCAAGAAAGAGTATCTACCTTCGCATCAAGAGGTGTGCGCCGACGAGTCGAACCAGGCGAAGGATCATCATGTGCCAGATGTGGAGAAGCAATTAAGTTCTCCATGAAAACACCAGCTCACCAAATAATCGCCAATGTCTATGAAAACGGCGTTTGGAATCGCGTCGAACACTTCCATGATACCTGTTATCTAAATGCAGGTCTTCCTTATGGAAATGCAAGAGACTGACGATCACCCTGCCCTTTTGGACAGTTCTTACTTGCTAAGACTCAGGGCGACCAAGCCGTCAATGCCATAGTCGATGTCATGAACGCATCCAAGAACCTCTCTATATCCATGTCCAATCGCAAGCGACTAAGTTACTCCAGGTAGATTCTGACTGGAGAATACTGGATTGGACCATAAAATCTCAAATCGACTTACCTCCTTAGTAAGCCAACGTTCAAGTCCACTTCTTAGTGTAGAAGTGTTCAATGAAAACAGCCAGCTTGACGTACAGTTTCTTCTAATACATGGAGCGATGGACCGTAAGTCTTCCATGAAAAGGTTGGCGCTTAAACTCGCCCCTCATAAGGTAATCGCGTACGATCGGCGAGGCTACGACGAGTCCCTTTTGCTTCATCCTTTGGAAGATATCAAAGAGCTCTCCCCTGAAGAACAAGTAGCCGACATTTGGCGTCTCATCAAAGGGAGACCAACTGTGATCTTTGGTCACTCAATGGGTGGAACCCTAGCTCTGCATTTTGCAACTGAATCACCAGTGGATCTGGTAGGTCTCATCACTTACGAGTCTCCTCTGCCTGCAGAGAACTGGTGGCCCCTTTGGATGGCAGAGCCGAAGGAGTTAGATCAACCAATCGAACATGATGAAGCCGCGCGACGTTCTGAAGAGTTCATGGTGCACATGCTTGGAAAGAATCGATGGATGCGACTCCCTGAGGAGTTTCGACGGCGAAGAAGAAACGAGGGAGTCACATTAGTAGCAGAGTTGGCCTTCCTTGCTTCAACAAAGTACTTGATCAACTACGGCGAGATAACTGCTCCTCTTTTCACTCTGACAGGGCAGCATGCTTCAGAACGCCATCTACTAGCGCAACGCTACCTAGTAGAAAAAGTGCGTAATGTTAGATCTGCTCAGATCGTAGGGGCACATCATGGAGCCCATATCTCCAACTCCTGGGCAATAGCCCAAGTCTGTGCCGCTATGGCCGAGATATCGGGTTATAGCAGTATGATCCCACACACCAGCGACGTGCGCTCCTCATGCAAAGGATCAACACGATAGTCAACCAAGTGGAATCAGCGGGCAAATTTCCTTTTTGGATCCAAAAGGGACAGCTACCACAAGATAGAAGCAAAGAGGCCGTTATGATTTTTCAAACCAGGAACAGAGAAACCTCCTTCGCGAAAGCACCATGGTCCAAGGCCTTCGAAGATAAATTTGCAAAGTCACAGAGGAGAAGAACTCCTCATCTGCCTGTCAGGCGTACATTTTCCTGGCATGGCTAGACACTTCCAAAGTTGAACAGATAAAGACCAGAAACTGTTCCATTTCTTCGGCTCCATGACGAGTCAACCTTGGCGCTAACTTAGACGACACTTTAACCCAACAATGACCTAGGATTGTAACGTCAAAGTTCATACATTCCTTTGACACTATCTAGGGGTGGGGCCGATGAAAGTTGCTATCACAGGAAGTAACGGATTAATTGCTCGTCATCTCAAAGAAAAGCTTCACGAGGCTAACCACGAATTAATGATGTTCAAGCGCGTCGACTCTTCTCAAGATCAACCTAAAGACTCTCTCTGGTGGGATCCTTACAACGCTGTTGCTCACATACCCAAAGATCTCGACATTGACGCGGTAATTCACCTGGGAGGTGAGCCCGTGGCTTCAAAAAGATGGAACGTCGCTTTGAAGTCCAAGATATACGCGTCAAGAGTATACGGCACTCGAGGCATTGTGGAAGCCATGGCGGAGATAGACAACCCACCCAACATCTTCATCTCTGCGTCCGCTGTTGGCTACTACGGAGATAGAGGTCCTGAAGTTCTCACAGAGAGTTCCGCCTCCGGGACAGGCTTTTTAGCGACGGTATGCCGAGACTGGGAAGCAGTGGCCCAGGGAGCTCAGAATGTGCAGATCAGAACCTGTCTCTTACGTACAGGACTCGTGCTGGCAAAAGACGGCGGAGTCCTCCCGAAAATTACTGCACCTTTTAAAGCTTGGGTTGGAGGGCGTCTAGGCGACGGCAAAGCTTATATGGCATGGATCCACATCGACGATCACGTAGGCGCCATTATGCACTTACTTTCTGACAGTGAAGCCATAGGCGCATACAACCTTGTCGGTCCAGCCCCTGCAACTAATCGCGAGTTCACCAAGTCCCTAGGCTCTGCCATGTCAAGACCTGCTCTTTTAAATATACCGTCGTTTGCTTTGGAGCTCATGCTAGGAGATGAAATGGCTCATGAGACTGTACTAGCATCTCAAAACGCATATCCTAAACGGCTCCTAGACGCGGGATTTCACTTCAGGTATTCGGAGCTAGACGCAGCGCTCAAGTCGTTGTTACTATAAGGGAATCAACTGAAGGACGAATAAAGAGATGTCAAGATCCAGGATTAAAAGAGCATTGCAATCCACGAGACTATTCGCGTCCTTAGGTGCACGACATCTCTTTTTTAAGGCAAGATCGAGGAACCTTGCCGACTCCAAGAGCACCGGCATTGACCAAACTTCGCAGCGAATCCGAGAAAAATATGGTGCCATGAGAGGGGTAACCGCTAAAGTCGCCCAGATGGCAAGCTATCTGGATTCACGCGTTCCGCAAGACGCTAGGGATGCCCTCTCTCAGTTCCAAGACAACGCAGTAGGAATAGAGTGGAACGAGGCTAGACAAGTTGTAGAGAAGGACCTAGGGAGAAAGATTAAGGAGATATTTAAGGAGTTCGATGAAACGCCTTTTGCAGCTGCCTCGATTGGACAAGTACATAGAGCAGTTACTAAAACTGGCGACATAGTAGCGGTCAAGGTACAGTATCCAGAGGCCCGCGAGGCCATCGTCACCGACCTGAAGAACTCTCAGAGTCTTGCATCTCTACTCAGATGGATCTTTCCTTCCATGGAGATCGGAGACTTGACAAAGGAGATAAGCGCTCGAATCTTAGAAGAGCTTGACTATGTACACGAGGCATCCGTGCAGGACCTTTTTTATAACTACTACCTAGAACACCCCACCGTTGTAATTCCCAAGGTCTATCGAGAGTTAAGTGGCCCCACAGTCCTTACGACAAAATTCATGAAGGGATTGAGCTTCAGCGACGCCTTAAAGGAACCTCAGTCTCAACTAGATAACTACGGCGAAACGATCTTTAGGTTCGTTTTCAGGTCTTTATATGGACTAAGAACGTTTAATGGTGACCCTCATCCAGGAAATTATGTATTTCTGCCGCACGGACAGATTGCGTTTTTAGACTTCGGATTTTCTAGAAGTTTCTCACCTGCGGAGATGTCCGAGTTTATTGAGATGATACATCACATGGTAATTGATCCAAGTCCTAAGAAATTTAGAGAGACTGTGGAGCAAAACGGACTTCTCCGTTCAAATGCTCCACTCTCCGACGAGGAAGTTTACAATTACTTCTTGCCCTACTACCAGGTGGTTCTAGAGCATAATCCTATGACCATCACCCAAGAATATTCGAACTCATTGCTCAGCCACAGCTTTGACAGAAAATCCAGTCTTTCCAAATACCTAAATGTCCCCCAGAGCTTCGTCGTAATTCAGAGGATCAATCTCGGACTATACGCAATCCTTGGCCAGATGAAAGCTACTTCGAACTGGCGAAAGGTTGCCGAAGAGATCTGGCCCTTTGTCCAAGGAGAACCAAGCACAGAAATCGGAAGAGAGGAACAGCGTTGGTTACAGGCGCGAGATGCTCTCAATGACAAATAGATACGATCTTCAAATTGCAGGAAAATCTCTGGCTCGGCTGAAGGCATCAAAGATTACCTGGGTAGAACTCATAAAGCAAGGCAGTGAATAAGAAAGCGTTCTGAACGTGACCTTAGTCGCACCTACAAAAATCTCACCCGTCGTACTCTCTGTGATTGGATCTGAAAGCAACTCAAATGAGAACACGCCACCAACAGCGCTAAACCATCCCCTACCAGTACTTATGGAAAGTTGTTCAGCCAGTTCACTCGAGGTTATTTCTGGAACAGTTTCCGCCACTTTTACGACTAATGTACCTGACCTTGAAGACTGTGTATAGGGATACACAGAAAGAGAAGACGCCAACAAAGACGCTCCTCTACCAAAGCTCCGTCTGTGCGGATCAAAGTCCATGTCGCTTTCTTGCCCATAAGGGCTGAATCCAAATATTCGTGAATTGATTCCCATACCCATCACCACCGATGATATCTTAAAAAATGCCCTTGTTCTGAGAGAGACGACTCGCAAGTACAAGTATCCAAATAGTATTTTCGACAACAACCAGAGGCACTTGACTGTGACAAAGAACAAATACTCATCTCAGGAAGAACTCAGTTGACTGAAAAACATTAAGTATCAATGTTCTATGTATACAGTCTTGGAGGAGTTCTCCTGGTAAGAGATCGCCTCGACACGCCCTTTTACAACCTCGATATCCCAAACACTTCCCTTTGCACAGCGAAGGGGCGCCCCCACTCGCTCTATCTTGGAACCAATTAGGATCTCCACCAGTTCTGGAGCGACGTTTCCATGTGTACAAGCCACGTAAAAACCGTTCTCATCCAAAGAAAGAAGAAAGCTTTGAAGCGCCACAAACGTGGTATTCTCCACCAACCTATCGTCTAATTTGACCTCCAACCCCAACGCGCTCCCCAGGGGGTCTAACGTCTCGACACATCTCTTATAGGGACTCGAAAAAAGGGCCGTCACAGCACAGTTCTTGAATAATTCTGCAATCTCCCGAGCTTGTTTTATACCAGTC
Organism: Actinomycetes bacterium; assembly: GCA_021785255.1. Taxonomy (GTDB): domain Bacteria; phylum Actinomycetota; class Acidimicrobiia; order Acidimicrobiales; family Acidimicrobiaceae; genus Ferrithrix. The sequence continues at coordinate 12,953 of JAJYGA010000132.1, read as the reverse complement.
TGATCCAACGGACGGTCGAAGTCTTCGTGCTCCCAAGAACTCCTCTTACCAGCTTTCGCGTGTCGGACTATGACCACTCGCACGGTAACTCCTTATGCAGATAGCTTTGTCGCTACTTTACAGAATAGAGCAACCGAAATTATAATATCTTTCGTCCAAGGATACTGTTACCTAGTATTAACGCTAATTTCACGATTTGGATCTTCGATCCACTCTGACCATGAACCTACGTAGACCTTGGCGTTGGAAACACCGACCTGCTCAAAAGCCAGGGCCATGAAAGACGCCGTTACGCCTGAACCACAGTAAGTGACAATGGGGACATCAAGTGCTATATTATTTTCCCTCAGAAATGACTCAAGCACGTGCAGCTTTATACCGGATAAGGGATGAAATATCTCTGCATAAGGTATGTTCAACGCGCCAGGGATATGACCTGCAACTCTATCTATAGGCTCTGAAATACCTAAGAATCTAGATCGATCACGTACATCTATCAAGTATCCCCTACCAGTTTCGATCGCATCCACATCCACAAAACAATCCATCCCTCCAGGCATATCAAAAAGAAACTTTGCTGGTTCAACGAAGGGTATCTCCGCAGATACGCGATGTCCTTGGGCGATCCAGCTATTAAATCCACCTAGGAGAACCGCGACTCTTCCATGGCCAAAGTGCCTGAGAGTAAGAGCTGCGCGAGCGGCCGGTAGGCAGTCGCCTTGGTCATAAAAAACAACGAGGTCATTTGATCGTACTCCTATTGCAGACAGAGCCTCCTGCAAATCCTCGACTTTTGGAAGAGGATGTCTGCCCCTTTGACCCGGAGAACCCGTTATGACGTCTTCAAACGCTAGAAATCTTGCATTGGGTATGTGTGCACGCCTATAGTACGCTTCGGCAATGTCTTGACCTAACAACCAGGTTACATCGACTATAGCAAGACTCTCATCTCCTTGAGCAATCATTGCTTCCAGTTCGCTCGGACTGACAAAAATGCCGTTGTACATCACTTGAGAGCACCTCTTGCTACGTTTTGAACTGCCGTCCCGGCAGTGCCAGGGATCACCACTTAGCATCCCATCTCGAAAATAATAACTGCAGATTTTGAGACTTTCCTCTCAGCCAAAGAGAAATAAGGTGAGGTAAATCTTTTCAGTCCAGCGAATCTGTCTCAAAGCATCTCCCAAATCTTGCAACTTGCAGACAACCAAGCGATGATCAGTGCTTTGTAAGCACTACCGTGGTTTGACTCACAGCACCTGAGCATTCAGTCCATCTATCCTTCTTGGATTACTTGAATGAGTGCGCGTGATTGACGCTAAATCTATAGAAATGCCATCAAGCACTCTGCGATACCTCATCAAATATATCTTCATCAGGTAACACATGGTCTTCTCGAAGAGTACTAAGGACTTCTCCTTGACTTTGGGGAAATAAGATACAGCCCTGAGGATCAAAACGCAGCAGCACCTCTGTTCCTCTGATGTGGCGCTCTTTACTAAAGATTCCCGATAATGTATTCCCATCAAAAACTTTTACTACGTGCTCATACCCAATACCCCGAAAAGCCACGTCCCACACTGTACCTGAAAGGGTCTCTTGTTCGACATCGATCGTCCCTCTTGGCATCGTCACCATATGGACAGCAGCCGGTCGTATTAACATCCTCACGGGTTCGCCCATCTTCAACTCAACGTTGGCAGATGCAGTCAATGACGACTTCTCAACCACCGCAGATACCACACCGAGAGAACGATCAACATCGGAGTCAACGACCGCGGGAAGATCGCCAGCTAGACCGGTAAAGCGTGCCACGAAAGGGGTTTTGGGCTTCAAGTAAAGTTCTTCGGGTTTGTCAAATTGAACCAGTCGTCCCCGGTCCAAAACTCCTACGTAGTCCGCTAAAGCAAGTGCCTCTGACTGGTCGTGAGTTATATAAATTACCGTAGCACCGATCTCGCGGGTCAGAGTTGAGATCTCGACTCTCAATCGCTCTCGAAGATTTGCATCAAGGTTGGAAAGTGGTTCGTCGAACAAGATCAGTCCTGGTCTTGCAACTAACGCTCTCGCTAAGGCAACCCGCTGCTGTTCACCTCCAGAGAGTTCTTGCGGATAGCGATCTGCAAGGTGCTCAAGGCCCATTCGATCCAACATCACTGCGGCTTGCCTTCTTCTTTGAGGTCGCGCCAGCGCACGTCGCCTGAGTGCAAAAGCAACATTTTCAAGTGCCGTCATGTGCGGCCAGAGCGCGTAGTCCTGAAATACCATGGACAGTTCACGGTCTTCGCTTTTGACATGAACTTCCCGCGAACTAACGACACTTGAGTCAAACAAGATTGATCCGTCATTCACCTTTTCAAGACCAGCGATACAACGAATCAAAGTCGACTTGCCGCTCCCCGATGGTCCCAGCAACACTACAAAAGAGCCTGCTTGCACCTCAAAAGATACCGTCGAAAGCGCCTGCTTTCCGTTTGAATAGATCTTTGTTACCGAATCAACCAATACACTTGGTGCCCCGTCCAAATTTGACAAACTACTCCCTTTCAAATAACCCTGCCGCCAACTCTTCTCCACCTTTTTGGAGCAAAAGTCCTAAAAAGTGCCATGACGAAAACAATCATCCCTAAGTCAATCAAGAGCGCGACAATTGAAAGTGCAGTGCCTTGATAGAGATTTGACTTGTTCAGCACCTGCACGATTGCTACAGATACAGGCGTTATACCGGGGGGTGCGAGAAGTTCTGACGCAGGAAGCTCCAAAAATGTACCTGCAAATGTGAGCAGCCAAGCCCAAAGAAGACTCGGAGCCAGCAACGGGAGAACTCCTCTCCACCAGGAATGAACCGCCCGAGACCCGTTTACCCGAGCCGCCTCAAGAAGCGACCCTCGTATCTGTGCCATAGGACCCAACAAGACTCGGCTTGAAGAGGGAAGAGCACCTGCAAGGTACGCCATGGCTAAAACCGTAACCGTACCATAAAGATTGATCCCCACCGATCGCAAGATAGGCAAGTTGTAGGCGAATATATAACCCGCTGCTAGCACAAGACCTGGAAGAGCTATAGCGGCCATTACCGTCACGTCCAAGAGTCGCCCAACCAGACCTATCTTCTTTAAACTCAGTCTGCGTGCTATGACAGCCGCAAGCACTACTGTCAATGAGGCATTTATGATGGCCATCTTTAAAGAGAAAACGATGGAAGAACCAAATCCCGATACATTGAAGACACCACGATAGGCAAAAAAGGATAAGTTGCTCAGAGACATCGAGTGCAGCGGTTTGACCATCGATGAAGATAGCGCTCCAAGAAATGGCACTCCCAAGCCTATTGCAAAAAACCCAAGGAATCCAAGAAGAACGGCCAGCCGACCCCAGCGGGTAATCTCCTTAGTTCTAACAGATGTCGCTTTACCGCCTAAAGTTGCATACCTTTTCCCTTTGGTAAGACGATGTTGTCCCGCTAGTGCGACACCCACCACAGCTACCAGCATCCATCCAATGACCGCTGCCTCTGAGAAATTGGCAGGATACGACGATAGAGCTACATATAGATTGTAGGTAGCAACGGGAAAGTGAGCATTGGGAGCTATGACCGCTGCCGTTCCGAAGTCTGCAATGGACTCGGCAAATACAATCACCAACGCAGAGAGAATTGCTGGTATCAGCAGAGCACCTAGCGTCTTTACCACTTCAGCACGCCTTCCACCGTGAGTCCTGACCGCTTCTTCATAGCTACTTCCCAAAGACGCTATCGGCCCCGCCAAAGCAAAGTAGGCGAAGGGCACACCTCTAATTCCTAAAATCAGGACGTAACCTATGGGACCAAAGAACAAGCTGGAGAACCTCGGTGAGTAAAGACCAAGAGAAGACAGCACTCCTCCTTGATCCAAAAGCACCTGCCACCCTACCGCAATAATGTAACTCGGAAGCAGCAAGATACCCCAGATCGCCGTCGAGTACACACCTCCGCCCTTCAAATTTGTCCGCTGCAGTCCCCATGCCAGAAATGCACCTACTGTGGTAGCAAACAAGGCAGAAAGTATCCCCACGATGATTGAGTTGCGCATGCCATCTAGTGTCACTCCCGAGAGTGCGTCAGAGAAATTCTTGAGTGTAAACCATCTGGCACCCTGTCCAAACATATGCGGGGAGACCGCAAGAGCCAGAAATGCCGCACTAGGAACTATCAAGACAAGCACTATTACCAGCCAAAATAAGGGCCAACCTACACCCTCAATTACAGATTGAAATAGTTGTTTTACTCTCTGTAATAGGTCCCTAGCGCTTCGAACAGTCGGCTCTTGGTTCGCTGCTTCATCGGCTCTGAACTCCGATTCCCTAACAGTTGCGTTCACTGAACGATGTTGTTAGTAAACCATTGATTCAAAGCTGCTTCTCTTGGTCCCCACACGAGTGGATTAGGATAGTCAGTAGGTATAGATGCCAAAGAAGGAACTACCTTATGGGCCTTGGTTCCAGCAATTATCGGAAAAAACAACGAATCACCTTGAGGGTCTCCAGATAGCATCAGAGCTTGTCCCGCCTTGGAATATACGAAATCGGCAAACTTCTTGGCTTCTGCTAACTCCGCGGGCGGCTGCTTGGCATCAATACCAATAACCCCGGGGAGTAAGGCTGACTTATCTAAATATGCCACCTTCAACGATGGATTCGTAAACTGAAATCCTATTCCTGCTGAATTTTGCACAATGGCTAGCTTGATTGTCCCTTGCAACAGAGCCCCTAAGGTGACTTTGTTTGTTGCAAAAACGTGCAGCCCATTAGCCGCCAGTGCTTTGAAGTACGCCTCACCTTGAGTCACGCCGCCGAGTTGATCCATCACTGACGCAACTACTGGATATGTAGGCCCAGAGATGGCCGGATTATTCATGCCTACGGCGCCTTTCCATTGGGGAGCCAGCAGTTGATTCCAGCTGGTGGGCGGAGTCTTGACGACATTAGAGTTATACACGATAGCGCCAGCAATTGTTGTTCCTGTTGGAATATAACTTTTGTCTTTTGGCACCAAACTCCTACCAAGTGCCGTCAAGATTCCCGTGTTGGGCTCAAATCCCTTCAGCAACATTCCTTGTTGATCCAAGGCTGCGTAAGACTCCGAACCATCAGACCAGAAAACACCCCACTGAGGATTGTTCGCCTCCGCAGATATCTTGGCTAGTAAAGTCCCCGTCGAGTGATCCTCTAACTGAGTTGGGATACCCGTTGCCTTTTCAAAACCTTTGACAACCGCAGCATCATAACCCTCAGCCGCGTACACGATTAGGGGAACTTTTTTGGATACTGAAGCCGCCGCGTTTGACGGCGTAGAGGACGAACTCGCCGTACCACACGCTGATAAAGTTATTGCACTTATCGCGCTGAGAACTCCTGCCCTTTTAAGCTTAAACGTGAATGGTGATCTCAATCTTGAATTCTTGTTCATGTTCGATGACAATAACCAAGTCACATTACCCCAAGACAACTTCAAGCTTTACGACAGGTAAACAGATATAAAAAACATGTCTCACAACGAACTACCTACAAAATAAAAGCACCGGCATGACGGCGCGTCGAACCACCGATATCAAGTTCAAGAGTCGAGAGAATGTTTACTAGGAAATTTGAGACCTTGGATCTAGTGGTTCTTGATCCCACCTGTCTAAGAAGATCCTTGGAGTTCAGTCGGTACAATTACTCTGTGGATCTAAGTGACTCTCTATCGTTCGAGAAACTCGAGCCGAAAGTTCTAAGTGTTTCTCAGTTTTGGAGAGAGATCTATGACGCTTTGACTCCACTATCGAGTGAAGTTCATCGTGTTCGCGCCACGGTATCATCGTCAAAAAAGAGCCAAGCCGGACATATATTTTTTGACATGGTTGAGGCCGAAGAGATTGGTAATACATCTAGAACCGTGATTGCAAAGATTCCGGCAGTGATCTGGCGAGACCAAGCAACTGCGATTCAACGGGAACTTAATCAGAGATCTCTATCTCCATTCGAAGACGATCTCGAAGTTATAGTTATTGGAAGACTGAATCTACATGCTATCTACGGTATGAAATTTCAGGTAACGGCTATTGACTATGACGCCCTGAGGAAAGACGAACTTATACGCTTGGAGGAGATAAGGCGTATTTTACGATCTGAAGGTATCTGGGATGCTAATCGCCTTTTGAAACCTCCATATCTCTGCACAGATATTGCTCTGGTTACCTCCGCTAGTGGAGTCGTTAAGCGGGACTTTTTGAATCCGCTGGTTGAAAGTGGTGTGAAGTTTTCGCTAAAACTCTATCCAACTTCTGTCTCGGGGCCCTATGCGGTCGACGATCTGGCACAAACCCTTGCGCGAGCTGGAGGAGGTGGTCACGACCTGGTAGTACTTATACGTGGGGGTGGATCCGCAGGAGAACTCTCGGTCTTCAATGAAGAAAAAGTCGTTCGCGCCGTTGCTGGCTGCAAAACTCCAATTTGGTGTGCCATTGGACATTCTACCGACTCCGTGCTCGTCAATGAAGTAGCTAATCGTTACTTTGATGTGCCCCAAAGTGTTGCAAAAGAACTCGTGGGGGCTGCTCAGGAGTTTTTATCTTCTATCACTTTATTAGCCGAACGAGTGATACGTGTGGTGGAACAATGTTTGGAACGAGAAGTCGAGTTCATGGGACGTGTTAATATGGCAGCAACAATGGCTCTGGACTCTATGCAAGTTAGAATGCGATCGTCGTTCGTCGAGACGATGAGGCGAGTGAGTGATGCCATGTTAGACATAGTTCGTCGCGAGCAACAGGAACTCCTTAAAGTTGCAAGAGCGGTGCATAACAAGAGTATTTCTCACGCGAACTTGGAAGAGATGGAAATTAGTCGCAATCAGTCGGCACTCGCATATGGTTCTAGGAAGATCTTCGACTCCGAACAAACGGTTCTCGTTGGGCTGCTTTCACAGGCGGAACGTAGTGACCCTGAGGAGATTCTACGAAGGGGCTTCGCAATTGTAGGCGATAAAGATGATCAGTGGATTAAGACTGCGGCACAAGCACGCAGAACAAAGATCGCCAAGATTCTTTTTGGAGACGGAGTGACATTGGTGAGAGAACAAGAGGAGTGATTAGATATGGTGAATGAAGACCTATCCAAGATGACCTACGAAGAGTTGAAAGCTGAGCTTCAAAGCATACTCGAATCCCTATCATCTGGCCAGGTAAGTATTGATAACGTTACTGAGCTTGTCAGGAGATCTAGAGTGATAGTTACAGAGTGTCAACAGCGCCTGAAAAGTACTCGGGAACAGATAGACGCGATGATAGCTGAGGTACAGAGCAGTGATTTTTAAAGTCCTGGACACATAGTTTCGTGCACTGTTTCAGTTTTTGTCTTGGAGCGATTGTGCTAATTACAACCAATTTTCTCAAGACGCGAGACGTATTGGCATCTTCTCCCTGTTAAGTATTTCATTATCCACTTTATTGCCTTGTTTTCCAACAATGCTTCCGCCGAAGAAAAGACTTCCTCGGTTTTGATTCACAAAGCAAATAGTCGAGAATCAAGTTCAGATAGATACTGCTGACACTGGCTTATTTGCCCAAAAGACGAGATTCCTCTTATAAATACAAGATCTTCAGAGCTTCCTTGGTCTCTCTCTTGGCGATGGCGCTTCTTTGTTTTTCCATAGTTGGACGCATCTTGGCAGCCGTAGGTGAAAAGGCGATAGCGACGTCATTTGCGGAAGCTATAGAGACGATGTTTTAGGTGTCTTATCTCGATCGCGTGATCGCTAGAATTCAATGCGATACGATCCCTGCTAAGCTACTCTGGTTACTTCGCCCTCGTAGCTCAGGGGATAGAGCGGTGGTTTCCTAAACCATGTGTCGCAGGTTCGAATCCTGCCGGGGGCACCGATCACACCAGGCAGCGCGAACCTTCGGGTCCGTCCTGCCTGGGTATCCTCATTCGTTACATACGCCCCTCACGGACGCTCAAGTTGCGCCTTCGTCCGTGCGAGCACCTCGGTCGAATTCCAGTCCAGACGCGGCTTGACACGTGTCCAGTGGTGCCAGTACGATTAGCTCTATGGAATTCCGCGTCGACCGGTCGGATCCACTGCCGCTGCACGAACAGGCCGCTGCCGCGATCCGCCGAGCAATCGCCGAAGGAGAGGCTGGTCCCGGTGACCGCCTCCCGTTGGCCAAGGATCTCGCCGCGATCATGGGCGTCAACAAGAACACCGTTATCCGTTCTCTCCACCTGTTGAGGGAAGAAGGGCTGTTGGAGTTCCGCCGAGGCAATGGGATCACCGTCGCTGGCACGCCGGAGAAGAGCGCTCTCTTGGTCCAGGTGAGGGATCTGGTGCGCTTCGCGCGCCGACACGGCTACAACAAAAGCGAGCTGATCGCCATGATCGAGGCGACGTAGCCATGGCGATCATGGCCCCATCGCAAGTACCGCCGGAACTGTTGTTTCCAGAGGCCCGCCGTCGACGCCGACGGCGTTGGATGGTGGGGATCGCGCTCGTCGCGTTATGCGTGTCCGGGGCAAGCCTCGGCGTCACCTTCTCCGGCGGCGGCTCGGGCGGTGATGGGCACGGTGCATCGCCAAGCTCCCCAGACCCAGCCCCGTCCACTCCCAATGCGTCGACGGGGTCCAGTGCCAGACTCGCGGGCGGACGGTGGATGACGCTGCTGCCGCCGCACCCAGGCGTCGTCAAGACGTGGGACCTTGCGACGTGGACGGGCACGTACGTCATCGCGTGGGGAAGTGCTGGAGCAGCGACATCTCCCGGCAGTCTGGCCGCTGGGAGCTCCGAGCACGGAGCGGCGTTCGATCTGGCGACGCGCCACTGGCGGTCAATACCGGCGGCGCCGGTGGATGTCAACGTCGAATCGACGACCTGGACCGGGCACGAAATTCTCGTGTGGGGTTCCGCGTCCGGAGTGACGCGGCGGTCCGGACGCAACATCCTGTTCGCATTGGACCCGACGACGTGGCGGTGGAAGCGGCTCGCCGCGCCTCCGATTCCGTCACGAACTGGCGCCGAGGTGGTCTGGAGCGGGACGAGGTTGATCGTCATCGGCGGCCACGGCAGTTCAACCACAGCTCTGCTGAACGGCGCAACCTATGACCCTCGCACCAACCGGTGGAGCGCTCTCCCCGCAGTTCCTCGCGTTGTCGCCAGGGCCGGGAGCAAAGCAGAGGCTGTCGGTGTGACGGCTGCATGGTCGAGGGACGCCCTCTACGTGTGGATCACGCACCAGGTATCCCGGGCATGTGGCACCAACTGCGGGGAGATCTCCTCCAAAGTCCAAGCGCTCCGGTGGAGCCCGGGAACATCCCGATGGCACCCAGGGGCGCAGCCGCCTGAGGGCGTCCCCGTGTACGACGCGAGCGCAGTATCCATGGGGAATTCCATCGCGCTGCTCGATGGTTCCTCGTGCCTGCCTGAGATGAGCTGTCCAGCGCGGCTCAGCGGTACGCCTGAACTTCTCGATGTGAGCACGAACACGTGGTCCTCGATCCCGGCGAACTCCGCTCTCAACAGCGCGACGTGGTTCGTCTGGACGGGCCGCAGCCTGATCGCCGTGAGTCCCTACCTGACCACCGACGGTCACCTTGTCGGAGGGTACGCCGCCGCCTTCGACCCAGCCAGCAAGGCATGGGCGGACTTGCCGGCGCTGCCGGTCTCGGCCACGCCGCCTTCAGGGTCGGTTCTCACTGGGACTGTATGGGCTGGCTCTGAGCTGATCGCTTCCCACCTCGTGCTCGCCCCGAGACATCGGTCCTCCACGACCGGGCCGAGTTCGGCGAGCACACTTCCGACCTGTCCGCCGATCACGTTTCCCGAGTGGGTCGGCAGCCACTTCTGCGGTCCGGCTCCCAGACCAGGAAGTGGTAATGGCTTGGACCGATCATGCCTTGGGGACGAGACGGCTCCGCCCTGCGGTCCAGGCATGGTTGCCGGGAGGTACTACGCCTACACGCTCATCAGTAGCTGCGCCAACGACTACATCGACGGTCGATGGTGGAGGAACGAGCTCCCCGGAGTATCGGGTTCGCTGGACGTATGGGTCTCGGTGAACACGACAGGAACGGACGCTGGCTGGATCGGGCCGAATGGCGCGGTGGGGTTCGAGCCCTCGACCGTGACGAGATGCTCCTGACGCGTCGAACTGCGAGTCCCTCGACGCTCATTGTCAGTCGACCGTGCCCCTCATTCGGCGTACCGCACGGTCAGTGGCCAGTGGCTGGCGAACCATGGCCGCAGGTGCTCGCGCAATTCCCGGTCGAGTTCGGCACGGTCCGCTCGGACCCAAGAGCGAGCCTCGGCATCCGCCCCTCCCCTGGGGTCCGGCTTGAGGTAGACACAGCCGATCACGGTGGTCGCGTCGGTCGGGTCGAGCACGGTCCAGGCAAAGTCAATCCCGCCCTGGTGGTGGTCACGATGCTGCTGCAGGTCAGCGAGGTTTTCCGCGAGCGTATACGGTCGCTCCGGCCACCCGTCCGGTTCGAACCCCGGCGTTGCGTGGATATGGTCGATGGACGAAGACCAGGCATCTAGGTCGGCCGCGTTGTGCTCCGGACCGAGAGGCTCGAACCGGAACCTTGGGTGATCCGGAGGACTCGGCGGTTTGAAAGAGGGCGAAACGAGCGTTCTCGTACAGGCGTCCTCGACTGGCAGCCGGCATGCGTAGCGAACCTCGCTAAGCGGGAAGCCACGCAGGTCATCTCGTTTAGTGGCCCCGTCGAGCTGCCAGGGTCCGGTTTCGTAGAACCGTCGTGCCCGGTGATTAGTATCTAGCACCCACAGGGTGGCCCGAGCGAACCCGGCGTGGGTCAGGCGATCGAGAGCGGCCGCCATGAGTGCCCGTCCTGTGCCCGTACCCCACGCCTCCGCCAGGACGTAGATCGAGGCGATCTCACCGACAGTGTGGGAATCGTGGTCAGCGTCGCGAGTCGGGCAGAGATGGACGAAGCCGATCACGATGTCGTCGTCTTCGGCTACAAGCGTCCCTGAGCGCGGCCCGGCCGTCTCGGCCAGGATACGCTCCCACGCCGCCCGTCGCTGGTCGACGCTGAGCGTGTCGAGGTAGTCCTGGGGAACAAGACCCACATAAGCCATCTGCCACGACCGTACGTGGACGGCAGCAATCCCATCCGCGTCTTCTATCCTTGCTGCCCGGATCATCATTCTCCGGCAGTCCCATCGAACAGCTCAGAAGTGGCGTCGGCGTACCCGACATGACGGGACGTCTCGTTGAGAAGGCGAAGCAGCACCCAGCGCAGATCCGTGCCTTCCTGGAGCTGGCATGGCGTGTCCAGCAAGAGTGAACGAACCGTTTTGTTGATCGCCGCAACTACATCCCGGCAGGTAGTGTCGGCCGCTTCCACGGTCAGCTCCAGCTCTGGAGAGAGCTCCTCCTCTATTCCCGCGTGCAGCAACATCACGAGTGGGTCGGACCCGGGCGGGCGCTCTCCGACCAGTCGAGCATGTCCACAGCTCACAACGAAAGCTTCAACGCTGGCGGTTGTCATGGCCCACATCATAGCCCACTCCTTTACCGGTCACCGTCGGCCGAACATCGGTGTCGGCACCACGGGCAACGCTACGTCAGCCGTCCGCAATCCGATCGATGACCTGCCGGCAGAAGGGTTAATCTTTGCGCTGGATCACGACGAGTGTCACTTCTCTGATACCGGTCATGGCGAGTCCTCCAGCTCTGTCAGGAGTTCCCCTACGGCAACACTATTGGCACACAAACAAGCTCTGGCCTGGCTCCTACTTTGCTGGATCTGTTGGTGGGGCGCCGTTGTCAGTTCTACGCCAATACATCGAACAACCGAATCGACCAGACGCGTGGTTAACGATTCATCACCGTCCTTCAGGGCGGTGATGAATCGCTGAGACACGGTAGCTCATTGTGATGGTGGAGTTGCCGTCTGGTTGATCTGATCTCGTAATGATCAACTAGATGAACGGGAGAACATTTCCCTATCTATCTTTCTATCTTTCTTTAATTTCTATATCTCTGGCACTTTTTGGTGAAAGAAAATGTTTTTCATGGAACGAGATTCAACCAGCAAAAGATCAAATGGAACATTTACAAGTACCTCCTACAAAAGTTATCCTCACGACTTGGCATACCTGTTCGGTGAATAACTTCGATCATTGGATCTAGCCATTGAGATCGCCGAGGAACGCAGCGTGTCCTTACTCTCAGGTAGTTCGCTTTATAATGTCATGCGAACTCGGTCCAAAGAGGGCATGTCCTGTGAAACCTGCAACATCTTTACGATTTTGAGGGAATATTTTCGGCCATTTGGATTCAAAAGTTTAACAACTGTTAAGCCAGCGACGCTAGCATACCCAGCGTTCTCACATAAAACATTGATAACAATTGTATATCGGATTGATGACATAATATAGATAGGGGGCGCAAGTGATAGAGTACTCAAACCAAGTCTTGGCAGTTGTCGGTAGCACAACGGCCTCCGCAACAGTTGCCGTCGCCGCCATTTTGTCTAATTCGACAACAAGGGTTAGAATCCACCTTTTGTCTCTAGTCTTCGTAATAGGTTCTATTTTCGAGCTTCTAGCTTATTTCGGACAGTACGGGCTCCCAACCACAAACACATTCTTCTCGCACCTAGTTATTGGTTCATCCGGTATCCTTTGGATACTTACGTTATCTGCTGCTTCAATAGCAGCACGACAGTTGAGAACATTCTCAAGTCTCTCAAATGATGCAAAAATGATCATGATTATCGTGTCCAGTGTCTCTCAAGCTGCGGTTGACATCGAGATCCTAAAAGCAACGCTCTGGTCTTTCATCACTATTTCAACCCTTCTTATCGCTCTCGTAGTCTCGACAAACACAGGTACGAACGTTGTATCCGCATGCAAAGATCTCTCATCCAATCTGAGGAGCAAAGTTCCTAGCCTACGCCTAGCAGCATTGGTA
>JAJYGA010000002.1 GCA_021785255.1 Actinomycetes bacterium | reverse complement strand
GTTCTTGCTCGACTCTTGATGCTACCAGCTCATGATCCTCAGTTCCGGAGAAATCGTGAGCGTGTCATGAGAGACGCTGAGCGCGAAGGAGTAGTTATCGAGTGGGATATCTCTGGAAGTGAAGAAGGTTAGCTAATCTCTCCAACGCTAGTGCTTTCTCAAGCCCCATCTTCGTTTAGATGTTACAATTAGATCGTCAGACTTTGGATCCCATCCTTGCTTTTCTAACTTGGTAGCTGATTTTTCAAACTGTTCACCGAATTGACCAGTTTGTTCAAAGACTTTGTTTTTAAGTTCCATAGTGGTAAAAAACGGATGATTCTCGAGTTCTTCGCTGGTTTCGTCGTGAAGTGGCACATCTGAGTTACTGCTACCAATTCGGCTTCCAATATCTGTGTTTGGTTTCAAGTCGTCGAGTCCTTCGAGTAGCCCTTGCACTTCATTGTATGTGTCAATTGGGCGGGATGGAACTTGGATATTTTTTGCTGTAGTCGTTTCTGTTGAGCTAGGAGTATCTTGCTGTACTAATACAGGACATGGCTTGAGGGCTTCGCCCGACTTGAGTCCGAGGGCTGCCACACGGCTAAGTCGATTCCATACGTCTTGTGTTGAAAGTTTAGAGCCATAGTCGCTGGCGCAACCTTCCGTGGAGGGCTCATTCTCTGACTCATGCAATTGGCTGGAGTCCATACTTGAAGTGGATAGAGCATCGATAGGTGGTTGTTGGGACGAAGTATCTGAGCCGAAGTCATCTTCTTCAAAGTATGTGAATTTTCCATCGGTGCTTTTGGCTTCTAGGTGCGAGTAGGAGTTCTGTGAGTTGTCATCGTCACTTGACGACCCTAGTGGATAGAGAGACATCGTGGCAGCATGGTCACTCGAAAGTTCCAATTGTGAAGATCTGCTACTTTGCAGGTCTTCATTAGGGTCGGAATCTAGTTGTGCAGGTGCCGACTGAGCTGGATTATGAGTCGACTCAATCCATGAATGCTTATATGCGAAGCCTGGAGAGATGGAACTCCGATCTTTCGGCTCTACTTCAAACCAAGAAAATTCTGCGTTGTAAGACCTGCCGTCGCCTGTATTCATTATCGCTCCTAATGTGTGTGTGCCCTTGCTTGGGGCCATCACCTACATCTTGTGTATCGACACTATGTGACTAATTACTTACTTGTAATCCGTCGATTTATCTAAATAATCACTTAGGGTGGCAGAATTAACTGTCATAACTTTACTCTTGTAAGCCAAGCATCGAAATCAGTCAGCTCGTCGGATGTTGGAAGATGTTCGTGGTTGCTTAGGGCAAGAGTTAGTTCGGCTTCGCAGTCTTTTTCAGTTACAAAAGTCGCAAATTCACTTGCAAGCTCGACAACGCGCGCTGATATGTCTATTCCAAACATGCGACCCATAATCAACTCTGCTTGCGGCCCGTCTAAACGACGTCTTCGAGTTGCCTCCTCGATTAGGTAGTACTCTCCGAAGAGCGATAGCGCGACCTTTCGACTTACGATATTTAAGGCTGCCTCTAGAACGACAAGCGTAACTTCAATATTTGAGTAGTTTATGCGTTGAGCTTCGGTCATCTCATTGCCTATTAGTTCTGTTGGGTCGGCGAAGATAGCCTGGAGCGCTTCGGGATCGGTGGGATTGATACCTTGAATCTTTTCGATCATGGCGTGTACGTCTGCGCGCATGTCTGCTAGGTGTAGACGAATCTGTACGTCAAACGTGTCACGAAAGTCTTCAATTCCAAGCACCAGGGTGGCCGTAAGTTCTTGAACCAAGAGCCAGAGGACTACTTGATCGTGATCAAGGTTCCACTCCTTTGCGAATTTGGCGACCGAGTATGGTGCCACGATAGTCTTGTTGAGGTCTTGCATGGGTATGGGGAGTTCGTAGGCTCTCAGCGCTTCCTTGCAGTAGTGACCCAGAAGCGATCCAATCTGAGCACCCGAGATCATAGGTGCCATTGCGCTGCCCAGCTGGCTCATGATAGCTGCAAGAGGGTTGTCTGCATCCGAGACTTGCGACGTCGGTAACGTGTTTGCAGAGACAGCGAGGGTCTCCGAGAGAGTCGTTATGTAAGGCGACCAGGCCTTCGACAATGCGTCGACCAATTGTCTTGGATTGACTAATTCAAGTTTCGTTTTGGATACGGCGACTCCTGATAACAGGTCTATGTTCGACACGTGGAGTTGAGCAAGCTCAAAGAGTTGCTCGTACTTTAGGCGCTCAAGGGGCTCAACGTTTGCTTCGTACTCAGGTTCTGATACTGGGAGTAACGAGAACTGCCCAATAAAGTCCTGTGCATTGACGCTGTTGGACGTTAGGGTTTTCATTAGATCACTAAGTAGGAAATCAAATGGATTATTTGGCTCTGGACTGTCCTCGCTCATAAGTGAAGTCTATTAGGTTTTGAGATCTCGCCGCTAGTGCGCTTATCTTAGATAGTTTGCGAAGTTAAGGTTCTTGATCATGGTGGAGTTTTGAGACCTGAGTTGATTTGACTTAGGCGTATAGGACTTTTCGCCCTGTTACTTTTCGCAGAGAGAGCCGTATGTTAGTGATGCTTTACGGGTTCGCAAAGTGTGCAGACGTAGACTTGTCCGAGGATTGCTCTTGGCAAATGCTGTTTTGGAGTTTATAGGAAGTTATAGAGTCCTTACCGGCTAGCGTGCTGGTAATGATGCTCCGTAGACGTATACCGGAGAACGCAGCTGATTAAAAATACCACTATAGAGTTCATTCGTGAGTACGTTCTCGAAGTAGTCGCGGTCCTGTAAACATCACCAAATCAGTCAAAGCAAGCATGCTAGTTTGAACTCATTTGTTCTATTTTTACTGGGAGATGACTGGGAGATGAGATGTGTTTTGTCTGAAGTTTCTGACAAAGCCGAACCTGTAACCTTCCACAGAGGTAACCAACAACGTCGCTATACATCGTTGTAGGGGTGGATATAAGCCAAGAGCGGCTACAGCGGCCTCCGTGATCTTTAGTGATAATACGATAGTTATAAGTCATATATTCCTTTTGCCGATACGGAAGCGAATACAGTTCAAGATGTACTCTCAATCGGTGTGAGGTATACGTTCTTACGAGGTAGACGTAGTCGTATGTATCTAAATCTAAAAAATAACACTTTGACCATAAGGTGCCAACCAGTCAAGTCTCTCATGCTTAGCCAATAGAGCTTCGTCTTTAAAGGCGGTGAAGATGTCGCGCCGATGCTAGATAGTGCACGTTATAAGTATTGGAGAGTAGACTTTAGAAGGTAAGAAGCTGGAGTTTTGAGTTTAGACACCAAACAATGAGGAACTACAGGATTGAAGTGAATACAAACATACTCATATCTATTCAAGAGGAAGAGATATCCATTTCGCAACTTTACGACTTTTGCTTGGAGCCAGATTGTGGAGCTGTTGTCGTGTTTTCGGGTACCGTACGCAGTTTTTCTGAAGGAAGACTGAACGTAACCTCTCTTGTCTACGAGGCTTACACGGAACTAGCCATAAAGATGCTTTCTGAAATTGCCGAGAGGGTTTTTGAGTTGTATCAAGGAGTAAGGAAAATTGCTATTGTTCACAGGCTAGGCTTGCTTAGCTTGTGTGAGTCATCTGTCGTTGTGGCCGTTTCTTCAGAACATCGGGAAGAGGCGTTTCAAGGAGCGAGGTTTGCTATAGACACGTTGAAAGCTAGAGCACCGATTTGGAAGAAGGAGACCTGGTCTGGTGGAGAAGACTGGTCGGAAAACGCTTCGACGATTGTTGATTTGTAGGATTTGCAATGGCTGTATTTTCTAGGTTTCGGTTTTGATTAGTGATTTAAGGGGTGTTTTGGGTGAGTGTTTTGCTTTACATAGTTGTTCCTGTGGCCGTATTTGTAGTCTTAGGACTTGCGTTCAGTTTGAAGGATCGTAAGCCCAAATCTTTCGAGTCGGGAATCGAGGACTTTTCAAAGACCATCCAAGCTCTATCTCACTCTGCGAAAAGTGTCAGACCGGTAAGTGGGAGTGAGGATTGATGTGGACAACATATGCGCGGTTGACATAGGCGCAAGTCGTTCACGAGTCTGCCTTAGTGGAAAGGGATTGATCTACGACTCTATTTCGTCGATCGCTGTTGACGTAGCTTCTAACAATATCAAAGCTTGCGGAGAGGCGGCACTTGAACTCGTACGTAAAAGTGGTGGTCGGTACGTTATCAAGACTCCCTTCAAGGGAGGTATAACCTCGGATCCGAACATCTTGGCACCGTATTTGCGTGCCTTGTTTCACCAAATAGGTCTTGCCTCTCCCTCGAAGTACAAACTTGGAGTGGCAATACCGTCGCGTCTGACTCCCTTGGAGACGGATGTTTTGGGAGAGTGCGTTAGAGATGTTGGAGCCAAAGGGGTTTTTCTCGTGCCTGCACTACTAGCTGCAGCTCTGAGCGCTGGTATGGATGGTTCAAAGGCAGACGGCTTTATGGTGATGCTCGTCGGTGCTTCAAGAACGGAGTCATCCGTCTTTTCTCTTGGACAGATGACCGTAGTCCAGACATCAGAACTCGGCGGTTCGATAATTGGAGAGAAAATCGCGCGATTGATTATGGATCGCTATGGACTGATTGTTTCAACTGACACCGTCGAACAGGTAAAACAACATCTCATTACTCTTTCACCTAGAACTAAAATCAGAGTTGCAGATCTCTGGGGTCGAGATTCAAGAACAGGTGAGAGTCGCCAAGTCCGGGTCGAAGACTCTATCTTTATTGAAGAGGTAGCGTCTATATTTAATGAGATTGCTTCCGTGCCTTCTTTAGTTTTTTCCAACTGCGACGCTGAGTTGGTTTCAGATATAAGTTACCAAGGACTTCATATGGTAGGAGGCGTATCGGTTGTATCAGGACTTAAAGAGTTGGTAGAGCGACGATCACAGGTGTTGGTTTCACTTCAGTCAAAGCCCTCTACTGCTGTGATTGAAGGTATCTTGTCGCTTATGACCGGAGGTTCAAAGGTAACGAGGGCGCTATCACTGTCGTAGCAGGTCTTCGGCGATAGACCTAACTTGAAAGTCTCGATCAGCCGTTGCCTTTTCCAGAGCCTTATCGACAGCGGCTCCTTCGAAGGCGGAGAGTGCAACTACAGCTCTTCTTCGTATGTAGACTTTGTCGTCTAGGCCACCGAGCACGACTGAAAGGGACTGGGGAGCGCCGATCGATCCCAATGCCGCAATGGCAGACTCTCGTACTAAGTCATTGGGATGGGAAACAGCTAGCTGCTCGAGCCGTTCTTTGAACTGTACGTCTTGTAGTTCGCCTGCGCTGAAACAAGCTGCCTCTAAGACGTCCACAGCATCATCTTGTTTGAGAAGTTTATGCAGGATCCTTTGGTATCTACGAGCGTAGGTAAGAGCTACTTGTGTTGAAAGTTCTTTGAAGGTTAAATCCCTTGTCAGGTTGTCCACGAAGCTTTCTGGTAGGTTGTAGTCTTGTCGCCAAAGGGCCTGAATAGCCAAGGACGCATTGATGTCTGCATCGGAGTCGAAGGTCTTTGGTAGATCTAGGTGTTTCAACAGAGCGCCTGAGTCCTTGTTTAGGGCATCCTTTGCTATTGTGAATAAAGAGCGTCGTTGGATCATGTAGAGGTGTTGGTTGTTCATGGCGTCATCTATCTATACAGTAGTAGCTTAGGGAACTTAGTCGATGGGGTAACAAAGGTGGGCGATTGGCGAGGTTAGAGATAAGGTGGAAATTCTTCTTTCTGGCACTACCTTTTGTGATAGTTGTTGGTTGGGCTATTGGGTTTTCCATTCCGTACTACTCGATTTCGCCCGGTGATGCATTGGATACTTCCTCGCTAATCTCGGTTCCGCATGCATCACCGCAAAGGTACAAGCACTCGATATTTATGACGGATGTGACGCTAACGCACCTAACACCGATTCTCTGGTTGTTTGATCACCTGGCTTCTAACGTTACAATCTATCCAGCCTCTGAAATAGTCGGAAATGCAGACTCTTCACAGTTCAGTCAACAACAGCTTTCGCAGATGGCAAACGCTAAACTTGCTGCTGGTGTAGCAGCATTTAAATATCTTCATCGATTTGTCCCTGAGGTGTATGGAGCTGAAGTTTTAGCGGTAGTCCCAGGTACACCTGCTGCAGGGATCTTGCAACCAGGGGACCTGATTACAAAAGTAGGATCATACTCGATCACGTCAATGAAGACGTTCTCCACTTCCGTAAGTTCAAGCTCGCCCGGCGCAACGGTGAAGTTGAGTGTAATCCGCCAGAGCACAAGTTCAAGCTCCCTTGCTTTTCGACACCGTACTTTTACCGTCAAGTTAGGCGAGGACCCGAGAGATCCGAAACAAGCTTTTTTAGGTGTTGAGTTTACGCAAGGCGTGTTCTACGCTCTACCTGGATCTATCAGGATTTCGACTGGCGCAATCGGTGGCCCGTCTGCGGGGCTCGCTTTTACTTTACAGCTTGTTCAGGAGCTCTCTCATCGAAGATTCAATCAAAAAGTGGAAGTTGCAGCCACAGGTACAATAGCTCCTAATGGAGCCGTTGGTGAAGTCGGCGGTGTGCCCCAAAAAGCAGTTGCAGTTTATCGAGCTGGCGTGAGAGTATTTTTAGTTCCAGTGCAACAGGTAGCTCAAGCTCATACGTATGTGGGTAATAGATTAAAGATAGTTGGGGTTTCATCTCTTTCACAGGCAATTGATATAATAAAGCATCTGCGAAGTACCGCTTAGAGTACCTAAGCTATTGCTATGCGCGTCAACAAAGAAGGCGAAGGGTTGTCAAGCGAAGGATCAGAGACCACACCACGGTTTCCTACAGTACGCAAAGGACTAGATCAGAGAGAGGTCTACCCCTACATCGAGCGTCTTCGATTGCAGATCGAAGGACTCCAGCGTCAAAATGAACTCCTCAAAGATGAGGTAGGTGAGCTGCGACGGCAGGTTGAAAACCCAGTTTTGGATATTGACAAGGTTACCGAGGTTTTTGGAAAGCAAGCCTCGGAGATACTAAGAAGTGCCCATGACATAGGCTCTTCTATTCGTAAGCGGGCAGAACTCAACGCTAGAGACATCGTCTCTAGAGCTGAACGAGAAGCC
>JAJYGA010000150.1 GCA_021785255.1 Actinomycetes bacterium | reverse complement strand
CTCTGGCGTTTGATCGCTCGGGAGTTACGTCCATTGATGATGGTGACGTCTATGGTCTTGTCATCCACCCAAGTAGCCAGAGCCATAGAGTTGATGACTCCTTCATCGATAGCGGTAGTAGCATCTCCGTCAGAGATTTCGCTCATGATCTGTTCCGACTTACCCACACTGGCACCTTAGTATTAGCCTCTGACATCATTATAAGAGATATCCTCACCTGTCATTTTTATGACTCACCACATTGTTGCTCTGGTCGCTCGACCCCTCCCTTAGGGAAGGGGATTGCGCCCTGCTTCGTTCGACTCTATCGTATGCGTTGACAATTCGCGATACGATAGGATGCCTAACTACGTCCCTCGAGCCCAAGTGCACAAAGGCAAGATCATCCACGTCAGACAACGTCTCTTCAATGCCTACCAATCCTGAACGTCCGTTAGGCACGTCCACCTGTGTGGTATCACCCGTTACAACGACTTTTGAGCCAAAACCAATTCGAGTTAGAAACATTTTCATCTGTTCTGGAGTGGTGTTTTGTGCCTCGTCCAAGATAATGAAGCTCGAGTTCAATGTCCGACCACGCATAAATGCCAATGGTGCAACCTCTATGGTTCCACGTTCTAGAAGTCTCTGCGTAACTTCTGGTTCAATGATGTCGTACAGAGCGTCATACAGAGGACGCAAATATGGATCAACCTTGGCCATGAGATCTCCCGGCAAGAATCCAAGACGTTCACCTGCTTCGACCGCAGGTCGCGTAAGTATGATACGGTTAACAACTTTTTGTTGCAGTGCCTGCACTGCCAATGCCACAGCAAGGTATGATTTGCCCGTTCCAGCAGGACCTATGCCAAATGTCACAACGTTTCTTGCAATCGCTTCAACGTACCGTCTCTGGCCAGCCGTTTTCGGTTTCACTGCCTTTCCTTTGGCTGATCTAAACAACTCCAAGTTGACTATGTCCGAGGGCACTTCGTTGGCCTTGATCATGTCAATAGTCCTGGCCAGATTGTATTTCTCTATGTGTTCGCCACTTTCCACTAGCATGATAAGTTCTTCAAACAGCTTGGCAACAGAGGTGGCTTCGACCCCGACGATCGATATCTCATTTCCCCGAGCAGTAATTGCCACCTCCGGAAAGGCACTCTCCACCGCGCGCAAATGTTCATCGTTCATCCCCAAGATACCTAGCATCGTTTGGTTTCTAGGCACGACAAGATTTACCCTATCGGTCAAATGACACCGTTCTTTTATCTCGGACTCGGTAACTGTAAACTTTCAACTCCTATTAACATTTCCTCTAACCTCTACGATACAGGACAAAGGTGTTAGAGCTTGTATCAAAATGCAACTTGAGAAATTTAGTTCATTCGATTAATGTCGAACATTCTGTAATGAAGAATAAAGACAACCATGATGATTCCGCCTCCAAGGCACAGCTTGAAAGACTAAATACGGAACTCGAGAGTCGCCAACGTTTCTTTGAACAGCTAGAGACCCAAAAGGAACAGAATCTCCTCATCGATACCCTCACTTTTCGACAACTGATCTCAGATATCTGCACCTCAGGACAGGCAGTTCGAATCACCGATCATAGGTCCAACACCACATCTGGCCATATTGTCATGGTTGGTAAAGATTTTTTGGTCTACTCAACATTCGACGGAGCCGAGTCGATCTATCCCCAAAGTGCCCTCTTGTCTATCTCACCAATCCTCAGAGATAGCGTTAGATACAAAACACCCACCACCGGAAAATCCCGACCAAAACTTTCGATGCTTGCCTTCTTGGACTCTACCGTGCCCCGAGATTCGTTTCTGAAGATTGAGTATCGCTTCGAAGTATCGGTCGTCCAAGGTCGGTTTTTGGGAAGTGGTGCCGAGGTATTAATACTCTCGCACTCAAACACCAAAGAACCGATCTTCATACCCACGCCGCAGATTGGATCGGTGAAAATCCTGCTCTAGAGGAGTTCTTCTTCTTCATCCAAGACTCCACCTTGTTCGTAAAGGTGTTTTAATTGTCCAGGCGTTATACACACCGACTCTAGATAGCCCTCGATGTCTGGTCTTTTTATTCGAATAACTCTGCCTATCTGGTAGGCCCTGACTAACCCCTCATCTATAAGGCGATATAGCGTCCTTACTGTAACTCCAAGTTCTTCTGCCGCTTCTTTCGTACTCATCCACTCCGACATCTGTTATTTCCGCCATACTAAAAGCATATAAAAATCAAGCATATAACTACCTTCCTGGGACGCATAATCTTATATTTGATTATCTTTCATTGCATTCAGTGTATCATCCATCTTGTCATTGCGTGGTAACACCACGGTATAGACAATCATCTATTCGTTGACATGAGATTGTCGATCTGTTAAAGTTGTTCCTTAGCACGGATGCTACGGAGGATCAAGGATTGATTACAAAGGACCTGTTAAGGACAAAGGGAGTTAAAAAAGCACTCGGAGTGCTAGCTACCGAACCTCACTCAAGCAAATCTAGAACCATACAGAGTTTGCTAACAAAGTATATCTTACCGTTGCTCCTTCTCTTCGTCGGAGTCGTACTGCTAGGAAAAGTCGCGGCCGCTGGTGCAAGTCAATCTACCCAAGAAGTCGCCGTAGCCAAAACTAATATTCCTTCAGGAGCTATCATTACCTCACAAGAGATAGAACTCAAGAAGATATCTACCTCTCTTGCACTAAAAGGTACGTTTAATTCCTCAGCAGAGGTGACAGGAGAAAGAACATTAGCTCCTATTACGCAAGGCGAACTCTTGCAAAAGAGCATGGTTTCCCTCTCGGCATCTAATACGGGAAACGCTTCTTTGGTGGTAGTGCAAGTTCCATCCGATATCGCTAACGCCGAGAGCATTACAGCAGGAGAACGCGTCGACATTACCGCAACTTTTAACATCGCTGGATCACCCGTTACGCAGGTATTAGCAAGCAAAGTTTTGGTGAAGGAGATCTACATACCACCCACTTCTATCGGCACGTCTGCCAGTACCGACATAGTTCTGGCCCTATATGATCCACAGCAAGCTTTGGCTATCTTACAGGGAGAAAACTCCGGTAAAGTTGGTGTGATCCAATCCACTGGAGCAAAAGGAATAGCTCCAGGAACATCGTACCCCCCACTGGTATCGTCTGTACCATCTGGCACTGTCTCACCGCAGAATCTTCCAGGATGATTCTGTCATGCAAGATCAGTCTCCAAAGCACCGAGTCCGTCTGCTCTGTCTCAGTGAGATAGACTCTGACTGGATCTTTGAGGTATTCCGACGAGCAGTTCCCTTGGCTCAACGTCTTGATGTGCTCTGGGTCACCTCTATCGATGAACTGTCCACCTTGGAGCAGAACTCTCAAAAACACTACCTGATCTCTAAGATCGATCGAGATAAGATCAAAGATTTCTTCCTCAAAGAAGTGGCGTTTGAGTCCCCAGATCTGGAGTATCTAGCTAGCCTAAGTGAAAACTTAGACGACGACATCTGGATTGCCGAGTTGCTTCAGCTGGATCAGGTTATAGAAGCTACTAACACCGAGAACGCTTGCCGTTCTCTTACTGACCACTTTGCAACTTTAGATTCAAGCTCGGAAAGTGAGTTATTTCCGAATAAAGGCCCTGATCATCAAAGCACAGGTGGAAAAAGTTCTTCCATTGAGCCAAAGAAGGGTGAAATCGGATCGATCGTGGCCGTGTTAGGATCACGAGGGTGTGGAGTAACGTCAGTTGCCGCTGGGCTTGCCAGCACATTGGCAATTGAGGCGCCAACAGTACTGGTCGAGCTATCTACAGATACAGATCTTGCTTTCTTGCACGACGTTGAAGAGGCGAGGCCTTCTCTCTCTGAGTACTTCGCCAACTGCAGTAGAAAAGCTTTTTCCACCGACCGGGATGAGTCTGTGAAGACCTACATATCAGCCCCAAAGGGTGTCGGTTACCATTTGCTATGTGGAATCTGGCAACAAGATCACGTCTCACTGATAGATCGGTCAGCCCTCAATGATCTTCTCTCTTCGTTACAAACCTTGTACACCTTCATTGTGTGCGACATCCATCCTCATTTCTGTGATTCTCCTGCTCTAAGCGAAGAGATACCCGTTCTACTTACAAGATCTGTCCTCCAATGCGCAAGTCACCTATGTCTAGTCACTCAATACGGATCGAAGTGGCTCTACTCACTTGCTAAAATCCTCAAGAAAGTAGTGCAAATAGACGGAATCACCGACTCATGGTCTCTCACAGTGAACCAGTTGAGCAGATCAAAGTCGAAAAATGCGAAGACTTACAAGGAGATCTCTCAGATCGTCCAACTAGCTATTATGGGCTCAAACTACCGCGACCTGGAGGTCTTTTTCAGCAGTTTCTCAAAAAAAGATGATGAGACCATACCGCCGGCGCCCTCTTTGGAGTTAAGTGCCTTGGCCAGAAAAATCGCCGATCTTCCCTCAAAGGCCGTAACTTTGTCTGCAGGTGAAGATCTATACAGCTTCTCTGGGCCAATCTACTAGTTGCTCGCGCTTTAGCTAAAGAGCCTGTAACTATCTCCTTGTTGCACTATCTTGCCCTGAGAGACAAGATAAGTCAATGCAGCCAAGGTAGTAGCCGTAGCCGCCCACAAGATGGGGTCTTTCAGTTCTCCGTAGATACTCCTTACCAATACTCCTACCGTCACCAGTCCCTCTAACTGACCCAAGGCATCAAGTATCTGACTTAAACGAGCTCTTCGATGGGATATGTAGTATTTGACAACTTCTTGACCAAGTTCTCTATCCATAGCCGGACCGTGTCCAGGCTGTATTGATCGATAGTCGGTCTTGACCATCGTCTCCAAAGAGTCAAGGTAACGCGCTAGATCTCCATCAGGGTGCGCAACTACGGTGGTTCCACGACCTAAAATATGGTCCCCGCTCATGAGATTTCCAGACTGGTCCATAAAACACATATGATCTCCGCTGTGTCCAGGAGTGAAGATGGTATCGAGAGCAACCTTATTGGTTATAGATCTACCCTCTACAACTGGCTCGTATCCCAAGTGACAAACATTTGGATGAGCATATGCTTTCACGTTCCACCTGCGCACCAGCTTTGCGACAGCTTCAGCATGATCAATGTGAGTATGGGTGACATAGATACCGCGGACTTTTGCCCCTTTTTTTGATACCACCGACTCCAACACCTCAATGTGCTCCTTAGTCGACGGTCCTGGGTCAATAACTACCGCAGAGGAAAAGTCATCCGAGAATATGACGTATGTATTGGTTCCATCAAGAGTCATTGGAGATGGGTTGGGGGCTAGCACTCTAAGAGTCGTCTCGCTTACAGTCTCAAGTGCAGGCAACGATATCGGAAGTTTTGAATCTCTCGGGTCAATCGTCTCAGCGGAAGTACAATCACTGCTCATGTTATCCAAGCTATTCGCTCCTCGAAAGCATAAAGACACTGCGTGTGGCTACTATCCACCGTTGGATATCTGATCCTTGACAAAATCACGCATAACTGAAATAATAACTTTAAGCATTAGCCACGGACGGCATATATCGAAAGGATTCGAGTGCTCACAGCTACGGCCAAAGTTGAAATGGAACGGGCGCCTAGGCCAAAGGCTTCACATGTGCTTGACATAGCCAAGGACCTAGAAGAGAGATTGATCTCAGAAGCCGAAGGGCATGGGCTTGACGTTAGAGTCCCAGAGGATGCTCAACACCTCTTCAGCCTCCTTACAACCCTGATAGATCAAAAAGCAAATTCGACAAGTCTTGAGTTAACAGGAGAACTCAAAGCGTACATCTTCCACTATGTTCGTGCCAACCTCGTGGGAGCCGGACCCCTCGAACTCTTGCTCAAAGATCCAAGTGTGTGGGAAGTGGAGATTGTAGCTCCCCAACAAGTTTTCGTTCGAAAACAAAACGGGTCAAGAGCACGAGTCTATTTAAGCTTCTACGATGACAATCATGTTGAGCGCATCATTGGAAGGCTCCTTGATGGATCATTAAGCTCACAGAAAAAACTTGATCCCGCCTTGGGGATACAAGATGCTCAACTTTCCGATGGTTCTAGAGTGCATGTGGTGCACCCAGAACTAGTGGCCCAAAACCACATGTTGGTCAACATTAGAAAGTTCTCCACATCCAAAGATGTCACCTTATATGACCTTGAACGACAGGGGTTCTTGAGCGAGGAGTGTCGCAAATTCTTAAGCAATGCCATAGCCAAGAGAGCTTCCATTGCAATCAGTGGAGCGCCCGGGAGTGGAAAAACGACTTTGTTAAAGGCACTTCTGAATACGTTACCGGCTTCATTTCGCGTGGTGACAGCAGAAGAAGTTTTGGAGATAGATTGCGCCATCTCTAACTTTGCTCAGATGCAAACTAGACCCAAACGACCTGATCGAGCTGAAGTAGATCTCAGAACTCTCTCCAATGCCTTCTTACGGATGGCTCCCGATGCCGTCGCTATAGGAGAAGTTAGAGACAGAGAGACCCTCGCATTCTTGCTCACGTTGTCTACCGGCCTTCAAGGATTTACAACTTTACATTCAAGATCTGCAAAACACGCGCTTGAAAGACTCAGACTCCTTTCACAACTTTCAGAACGACCCATCTCGAGTGCCACGGCCACCCAGTTGGTGGGAGACTCTTTGGATCTCGTAATACACTGCGAGCGGAACAATGACAGGATCGGTATAAGTGAGATAATTGCCGTCGAAGATCCACAGGTCGTCAGAGACAACTGGATATTTGCCTCTACATCTCTGTTTTCCCGAAAATCGCTGAAAGATCCACTTGAGACGCTCGCTGTGGGTAGAACACGACTTGATCTTCGAGTCGAGAGCCGGAACTGAAGTGTCGGAGTCAATATCTCTCTTCATAGCTCTTTTGGCTGTAGGTTACGGAATTTTTACAATCACCTCCAAGTCCAAAAGCACATCTACTTCGACGCCTTTGTTCCACATTCACGTCGACAGGTCGACGACGCAGGCATCACACAGGCTTCCTGGCAAAAAAGACCTCTACAATCTCGAGCAACTTCTCCGAACTCCTAAATCTCTCTTCACCATTACAACTATCGTCGTTGCCTTCATAGCTTTACCACCGATAGATTCCTTTTCGGTTGCTACCTCTGGTCTAGTACTTTTTTGGTCCTGGGCAAGACAACAAGAGGTCGCCAC
>JAJYGA010000099.1 GCA_021785255.1 Actinomycetes bacterium | reverse complement strand
GACGTGGAGGGATATCGCACGCTAGGTCTAACAAGACACAGCACAGCGACCCAGTGAAACGTCAACCAGCCGAGGTCGCATGAGCGACTTTGGAAGCCTCGTCCGTAAGGGTGGGGAGATGTCACGTCAAACACATAGATCGTGCCAAACTCGACTATGAAAGGTTCTAAGCCGGCAAAACTTTTTAAATCTTCCTTGGCCAGATATCACAATATCGACACAACATTCGAAATACAGGCACTCCTGATGCATCTGGATCGTATCTTGCAGAGCAAGCAATATCGGGTACTCCACGCTCTAAGTGGACGGATCGAGTTCACACAACGCTGGTGTAACTATTCTTCAGGCTCACTCGCATTCCAACGGCTCGTCTCCTCTCACAAGCTACCAATGCATGTAGTCCGCCACGAACTCTTGTAGCACCTTTAAAACATCAGTACCAAATGAAAATGACTATCTCATAAGCAAAAGCTCTCTTAATGAGTCCTCAAAAAGTTTATCAACTTGGACAGGTTACTGTCTATCCAATAACAAGTAGGTCGACGATCCTAGGGCCACTACCCTCTCGGACTCGTCTGTGACCCTTGCTTCGACAAAGACCACTCTTTGACCACCAGAGATGACCGTCGCCTCGCATTGAAGCTGCGTTCCAATGCGAGCAGTCTTTAAAAACCTTACTGATAGGTCCGTATTGGTCACAAAGACTTTCCGATCGCCGACGAACGTAATTACCGACGCTCCCATAGCTGAATCAATCATTGCAGACAAAAATCCGCCTTGAATAACACCTGCTGGATTAGAAAACCGCTCGTCAGCATACATCTTCCATTTAGTTCTTCCAATGTCTTTTTCTAACAAAGAGAGGCCTAAGGTGAGATCACAAGGCGGTGGCACTTGAGGAGTCTTGAACTGGACACACTGAGTATCAGAGGTTTCCATTGCTTAAAGCTACCCTACTCTGTCACCTTTTTGCATTCGTTTTGTCTCGCTAGGTAATCAGCGTCATTTCACTATCTGAAAAGCTGTACGAAATCCCCTATCACCAGATAGGAGACCAGTATCATGACGCTCACGTAGATACCAGACATCTGCCAGCGCCACTTGTGGCCGGCTATCCAAAATCGTCTTATTCCACGAACATCAAAATAGAGCGCTACCACCCCTACAGGAATACCGACTGCTGGTCCTACTCCGGCAGTTACACCAAGGCCAAGAGCTGGAAGGACGAAAGGAACGATTACGTAACTAAGAATACATCTAAGTCCAGAAATCACCATTGCAATACTGAAGAGTCTCTGAGCCTTCTCCTCTTGAGCAGCAGAGCCTTGTACCTTCGACACACGCAGTAACTTACATACCGCAAGATCAGCAGCACTAGGAGTCAAACCACCAAAGTTGATTGGACAGTTCTGTTGTGGCTCTTGTACTTTACTCATTGACTTTATAATAGCGCAGATAGTTATAAATTTCATATTTGAACATCACTGTTCCTACGGTTCCACTCAGCAAATCTTTCACTAGTTGTCTCATCGGTGAAACGTTTTCAAAGAAGGTTCTGAAGATGCCCAACAGACTCAACCACCGTTCCAGCTGAATATGTCGTGAAGTCTGAACAACGTTGTGCATAAAATTGGGCAAAATAGTATCACTTGGTTGCTTTGATGTTCTGGCTCTGAAGAAATTCCGAGTCCAGGTCGCCATTTTCTACATGGATCACCAAGGATCATCGTCTCAACATTGACGTCACAGAACATTGTGGTTAAAGACCAATTGTAAAGCGAGACCACTCATCAACCTGGAAACGGCCCCTAAGTCGGCATCACACAAATATATGCTTGGAAGAACTCTTTCACTTGTATCACAATCCGGTCTAATGTCGCATAGAAGATTTGAATCAATCGTTCGATCTTTCACGCTACGTCATGGCGACAATCAACTGCCAGGTACCTTAGATGGAACCCTAACATAGTGAGAGTGGATCCGTGGTTCAAAGCAAGAGATGCTCGTCAATGAGCAAGCAGGACCGAATCGCGCTTTTAGGACTCTTAATTCCTTCAGCTCTTTTCGCCAGCTACGATGGACAACTGAGGGCGTTACTTCTTAAGCAGATCCAATACAGTTTTCATACCTCTATCACATCTCTTGGAGTAATAAACGTACCAATTCAAGCAGGACAATTCCTTGGTTTTTTTATAGTCAGGCTTTCGGATCGCTATGGTCGACGTTCGTTACTTCTGTGGACCATCGTCGCTTATACCGTTTCCACAGCTCTCACATCACTTAGTTGGAATATATGGAGCTACGGTGTCTTTCAATCACTCTCACAGGTTTTCATTGGCGGAGAGTTTGGAGTCGCTGTGACCTTGTTGGCCGAGTCAGTACCTGATAACTCTCGTGGCAAGTACCTGGCCTTGCTCTTAATGGTCGCTCCATTCGGTGCGGTCTTAGCCGGGTCTCTCCTTGCACTTGGACTTCTAAATACTGAACTTAGCTGGCGCATTTTTTACCTTCTTTCGCTACCCCCACTAGTCTTCACTGTTATATTGCGGCCACGGTTGAAGGAAAGTCCTCTTTTTCTTAAGGAACAACGCCACAATTACCCGACAAACGATTCATCATCGTCTATGACCTTCCCAAAAGAATTCTTTGGAGTATTCAAAACAAAGTCTCTACGAAAAGCCACATTAACCATCGGGGCGATCTCATTACTACAGGAACTTGCTCTTACAGGCACCATAGGATGGTGGGCATACTATGTCGAAAATGAGAGACACGTTCCAGTTGCCACCGCTGGTATCTTATTTGCACTAGCCGCACTCGCCGCGATACCTGGGTATCTGCTCTGTGGAGCGTTGATGGACAAAATCGGAAGGCGGCCCACGCTTGTCCTATATCTCATTTTCGGCGTTATAGGTGCAACTGGAACGTTTTTGTCATCAAACCTTGTTTTCTTGGTAGGTTTCCTACTTTTAGCAGCCTTTTTTGGATTAGGAGTAGCTCCAGTTCTTTCAGCATTCACCGCCGAACTGTTTCCGACTCACCTTCGGGCCAACGCTTCAGGATGGGTGCGCAACCTGTTTGCGAACAGTGGCGCTGTAATTGGACCAACTCTAGTAGGAGTTCTTGCTTCTCGAAGTATTTTCGCACTCAGCGTATCCGAAGCGGTAGTCATATTGATAGCTGTCTCGACTGCAGCTATACCTTTGGCTGCATTTTCACTGACCGAAACACGCGGAAAGAGCTTAGACAATTCATAGAAATACAACCTCGTACTGCTGCACTCCTATATGCCAAAGAGTATTCGAAAAAGCACGTCGGTATCAACCATAAACGGTTAATGATCTAAAACTTTTCTGTCCCTCATCAGAGTTTCCTTGAATAACAAACAATAGGCTCCAAGTATTTTTGCATGGAAGCGAAGATCTTATCGGCACTTTTAGCCCATATGAAGGGTTTGGGATCGTCATTCCATGCCTTGGCCCATTTGGTAATGCCTTTGGTTAGTTCACTTACAAGCTGGTGGACACTTTGTCGTAGGTCCTTGGTGGTAAGAACTTAAGAACCATCTCTCGACCTGAAACAACTCAGATGAATACGTCTATGTGAGGTGGAACCCAGATCTCAGATGGGCAGGTAACCAGGTTCGAATGGATTCGCATCTATGTGCAACCGTCATCTTGGTGATGACCTTGTCTGATGCCAGTGGCCAATTAAACTGCACACTCGCGGTCACCTAAGCTCTACGGAGGCGGAATAGCGGTTACATAACAAGTATGGGTTGGGTACATTCAGCGCTTTTACCTGAGTCTTCTCATCGACACACATGACGATAGCCGCCTCTTTAGGGTTCAAGTAGATTTCAGAGATGTCTCTTACCTTCTCAGGTGAACTCCGAGTCATAGGACATGTGCAAAGGTCTCAACCATGTGAGGCTTTAGTCTAAAACTTCACCAGATTCTTCCCACAGCAGAAGGAGACACGTGAACGACTTTCGCCATGGTATTGGTTGCAAAGTAGGTTGATGAATCAGTTGGGCTCGTTGTTGTGGTTAACTTGATGATCTTGTCATCTCTATGAATAAGTGGAACTCCAGATTGTGGTGTACGTACCCATCACAGAAAGTGAATCTTCTCATCCACTTTGACACCGTGAAGTTAGAGACATCCAGTTGATCAGCTGCTGTCTCAAAGCGTGACGTACTTGTTGGTCAAGATGGCTCTCTTTGCTCTGGTGACTTTACCAGCTGAGCGCTTTGCTTGGTGATGACCAAGGAGAGAAACTTCTTATTATCATCGCTCAACGTCACGACGTAGGTGTGCCTACGTCCGGCACACTTCTTGATTCCTTGTGAATCTTTCGCGCCATGGGTTGTATTGGATAATTGTTTGACCGCCATTACTGCCTCTCTCTGCAAAGGAGATAGGTGAACAATGGGTTCTACGAGATCAAATGTTGAAATTCTATTTTACAGTGAAACTCTGAAGAGGGATTCTTGGTGACTTCAACATGTCTTTGAGCGAGAGCAACCCTTAATTATTTATTGTTTTCAAGAAAATCCAAAATCTCCAGACGCGCTCAGTCAGGAGGTAAAGATACTCGTGTAAATTGTTCTCCTAACTTGGATCCTCATCAAGCGTAACGCTTGGACTCTATGCATCCTTCAAAGAGATCTTTGTCTCCTTTAAAGGACTGATCTCGCGCAAAGTTACCAGGCATCAGCCGTATTCGGCGACAAAAGTACCTTTGATCTGTGCTTCTATTGGGTACAAAAGCGTTCTATCGGAGTTTCAGCCTCGGCGACACGGTAGCAAGGTGCAGGAGGATCATCAGCTGAAACTAATAAAAGATACTGAACCACAACGAAGAAAGAACCCTAGTTCGCCCTCTGACAAACTAGGGTAAAACACATGGCATCTCTGTTTGAACTTTACGAGTCATTTGGTCAGTCACCTTGGATTGATAATCTCCAACGATCTTGGTTAACAGAAGGTACTTTGGCACAACTCATTCGATCCGGCGTTCGCGGTGTAACCTCTAATCCTTCAATCTTTGCTCATGCAATCTCTACCGGTTCTGACTACGCAGAGCACCTAGGTGATCTGAAAGGAGCGAGCGTTGATGACATCTATTGGGATTTAGTTCTTCATGACATCTCTGGCGCATGCAAGGTTCTAAGACCTCTGTACGATGCATCACATGGAAGAGACGGGTTCGTGTCCGTCGAGGTTGACCCTCGATTGGCTCACAATAAAACAGCCACTGTCGAGTCAGCAATAAAGATAAAAGAGCGTGTTGGCGCTCCAAATCTCTTGGTCAAGATACCTGCTACCGAAGAAGGGGTGGCGGCCGTAAAAGAGGTAGTCTCTCAGGGTGTCTCAGTAAATGTGACCTTGATATTTTCACGAGTTCGCTACAAGGCAGTCATGGAGGCCTACATAGCAGGACTCGAAGCTTACATGCACGACCATGACGACAATCCAGGGCAACTTGCCTCAGTTGCATCCTTTTTTGTCTCAAGAACTGATGTCAAGGTTGATTCTCTCCTTACAAATCGCGCTTATCAGGGAGAACTCTACGGGAAAGCAGCGGTAGCTCTTGCAAAACTAGCCTATCAGGACTTCTTAGAGGTATTTTCTTCAGACAGATGGAACCTATTGGCAGAAAGAGGTGCTCAGGTACAGAGACCACTTTGGGCATCTACCTCTACTAAAAATCCACACTACGCGGACTTGCTCTACGTGGACAACCTGATTGGACCCAACACTGTCAACACAATGCCCGAGGCTACACTTCATGCCTTCCAAGACCACGGACAACCACGCGTTTCCTTGCTCGAGGATCTGGAAGCTTCCAAAGCTTCACTCCAAGATCTCATCAAACATGGAGTTGATCTTGACCAGGTTGCTCTAGAACTCGAAGATGAAGGTGTAGAAGCCTTCGAAAACTCCCATCTTGAGATTCTCCAGCTCTTGGAGAAAAAACTATCAGAACTTTAGTCTAAACAGGGGGTTGAGCGCCCCGTTTAGCCTTTGCGTTAAAACGTTGTCGCACACAGGAGGACATTATGGGTCAGCTAGCGGAAAGACTGCTAAAAAAAGACTTGACTTTATGGGTTTCAAACTCTGTAGCACGCAATAGATTGGGTTGGCTAGATCTTCCTAACACAGCATCAGAGGAACTCAGAAACATCTTTGAGATGTCTAACTCTGTGGGTCAACATAACATAATCTATGTTGGCATGGGCGGATCATCCTTAGGAGCCATGACGTTGGCCCAAGCCAAGAAGGATCATGGACCTCAAAATGGACGAAACCTAATCTTTGTCGACTCAACTCACCCCAACCTCATAGCTTCTTTGCCCACGACTGACACGGCCGTAGTTCTTGCGTCGAAGTCAGGCAATACCACTGAAGTGGACACGATCTTCGACTTTTTATGGAATCGGATCGAAAAGCCTGACAGGTTCTTCATCGTTACCGATCCCGATAGCCCCCTCCAGCGAAAAGGTGAAGAGAGAGGAGTCAAGCGCATAGTAAACACGCCTACCAACGTAGGCGGAAGATACTCCGTACTTACGGGATTTGGGACGGTGGCGTTGGCCCTTTTGGCCACGTCCATAGATGACCTAACCGCACTTTTTGAAGGCGCCAAAGTTGCCGACCTCGAGTTTGCCGAGTCTCTTGCTAAGGACCTGTTCATAGGTATCAAAGAAGGCAAAGATAAGCTCTCCATAGAAGCGCCTGACAGACTCGATAAAGTACCTATGTGGTTAGAGCAGTTGATTGCAGAATCCCTTGGCAAAGAAGGACACGGACTTGTCCCGGTTCCAAACGACGAACATTCAGGAGCTTTAGATCGCTACAGAGTCAACGTATCGCCCAGCAGTATTGGAGAGCTTGGAACAAAAATCTTCGAGTGGGAAACTACAACAGCGATACTTGGGTCACTCCTTGGAATAGATCCTTTCAACGAACCTGATGTTGCAGCCGCAAAGGAAGCTACAAAGTCAATACTGGAAACCAGAGATTATGTCAGAGAAGCGCCCCTTGATCTGTCTTTGATAGATGAGGAACTTTCAAAAGTTGTTAATGATGGTGACTATATAACAGTCGGGGCTTTTATCGATCCTAACCGTTACGAAGAGGGCCTCTCGCTAAAGTCAAGTCTTGCTTCTTCATTCGCTCCACATGCCATAACTTATGGACTGGGTCCACGATTCTTAC
>JAJYGA010000040.1 GCA_021785255.1 Actinomycetes bacterium | reverse complement strand
TCCAGATCTTCGACACCGATCAAATTGACATCTTCAAGACCGAGCAGGATCTCGGCAATTCGGCTAGCATTTTGTTCCACAGGGGTTCTCCAGGTTAGGTTGTTTGCTTAATCCATTCTGGCAGAACCCCTGTGACTCTCCAAACTCACCCCTGGCATGTGGCTAGGACTGACTAAATTCCCAATGGAATCCTAAGAACCATTTCAACATGGGTAAATGATTTAGATGGTTGATGATAAATAATCCATAGACCTTTCACAACAATCTCATTCTTACCGTATAAAGTTGAGATCTCTCATTCTCACTGTGATAGCTTATAGATTGTTAAGTGTCAAAAAAGGAGTTCAGATGGCTTTCGGGAAACGTGACCAACCTAGTCCAGTAGAATCAGCAGATCGAACGACCTCTAACGGCAGTGACTTTAAGTCTCTTCCATCTGCGGCTGAAGAAAGAATTTCGAGACTCCGCAACAGCGAAGCTCAAGGCGCATTTACGTCTGACTTGACAGTTGACGAGCATCTGGTCGTTACACAGCTAGGTTTTGAGCCAGTTGGATACGTTATGGGTACCTCTATCTACCACGTGGGTCTCCAAGTTGCCGCTTGGAATACATCGCAAGAATTGAATGTACTGTCTCAAGCTATGTATAACGCGAGGGAACTTGCTATCGAAAGAATGCGAAGCGAAGCCGATGCTCTCGGAGCGGATGGAGTTATAGGGGTTCATCTGGACATAAACATGTATGCTTGGGGCCAGGATGTCTTAGAATTTGTTGCTCAAGGCACTGCGGTTAGGGCAACGGATAGATCTCAGGACTGGAGACTGCCTACCAAAAAGCCTTTCACTTCGGACCTCTCCGGACAACAGTTCTATACGCTTGTTCAAGGAGGACACTTCCCTGTCGAATTTGTTATGGGGTCCTGCGTCTATCACGTCGCTCATCAAAAAGCCTTTCAAGCAATGCGACAAAGTTTCATAAACCAAGAGATAACCCAATTTACTGAAGCAGTTTACAGTGCTCGTGAACTGGCAATGACGAGAATGCAAGCAGAAGCGGATGCCGTCTCTGCTCACTCAATAGTAGGAGTAAGGGCAATGGTCTCCAACCACATCTGGGGCGAGCACGCAACGGAGTTTTTAGCGCTTGGTACTGCGGTTCGCAAAATCGGCGAGGAACCAACGACATTAACGATCGGCTTCACCATTCCTCTAGACGGCGTGTAGAAGACTACTCGACCCGCCATCTCCATTTATAGTCTAGCTGCTCACGCTCCCTAGCATTTGGTGATGTATTCTGTAAGATGGAGAATTTATCTATTCTGGAGCAGTAGAGAACGCGTTGACTCGCGCCTGTTCACAACGACTACGGAAGGGCACAACCGTCGTGTTAGCACAACCCTACTTGTTGGTCTCAATCTTCCACATCGATCTCCCCTTCCGCTGGCGGCGTAACAGTTCCATATTATTTTCTAAGTATTACCACAAAAGAAAGAGTGAACTTGAAACGACCTAACGCGGCGATTGTTGGAATGGGACAACTGGGAAGGGTACTTGGAGAGGGGTTACTTTGTTCTGGTTGGACGGTTACGGCATTTCGACGTCATGAGCGAGATTACGATTCCGTCAATCCGGTCGACATGGCGGTAATCGCAACCGGAGAAGATGATCTGGGACAGGCGCTTTCCTCCGTACCTTCTTCGTGGCTTAACTCAAAGACCGTGCTACTCCAAAACGAACTACTACCAACCCAATGGGAGTCTCGTAGCGTAGTAGATCCGACGATATTCATCGTATGGTTTTCCAAAAAACCAGGAGAGGTCATTCGCGAATATCGCCCATCTTTGCTCCATGGACCATTGTCTAAAGAGATATCGATTGCAATGAATTCAGTAGGCGTAAAGACAGAACTTCTTGAAAACAATTCGGAGCTAATAACTGCTCTGGTGGTTAAGAACACCTATATTTGGGCACAAAACATTGTGTCGATCGCGCTGAAAGATCCTTTGGCAAGCTCTGTTCTTGCGAAATATCGGGGAGTCTTGGATTCCGTGATTGATGAGGTAATTTCAGTGCAAGAGTCAAGTATTGGTCAGAGTCTAGATAGGAGTCTGATAATTAAAGAGGTGATCGAAGTGATCTCAAAAGATGCAGACAAAAAATTAGGAGGCAGGGTAGCTAGGGCACGACTTGAAAGACTTGTGAAACTTGCAACATCCATTGACGTTGCAGTTCCTACATTGTTTGAGATCAAAGCACGTCTCTCCCCTCTTTGATCTATCAAGTTAGCTTGGACAGTCTCTGAGGTGTCGGGTCGATCGTTTCTCGAAGTTACATGAGACACAATAGAAGAAACGAAATCAGCGTACTCGTAATATAGTTTTATCTACAAATTGGAAAGGGAAAGAAGTTGGCTGAAACACAAGCGAAAATTGCATTTCTAATACTTTCAGAAGATCCAGGAAGGGCTATACCTGGTTTGGTTATGGCTTCGAGGCTCAAAGAAAACCGCGGAGATGATGTTAGAGTAATGTTCTTTGGACCAGGGGTAAAGCTAGCAGCGAGTGGGAAAGTTGACGCACAACTAGAGGTGCTTCGTAATGCAGGAGTCTTACCAAAAGCATGCCGCGGGAACGTGGAGCAATTCAACCTTGAGGCCGAGATCGCAGATAAACCAGTCGAGTTGCTAGCAGCCGGCGCCGAGATACAAGAGTATCATCATCTAGGGTACACAGTCCTTAGTTTTTAGACATGCTGTAAATGAGAGGGAACATCGGTCATCGACGACCAGTGCCAAGGAGATGAGGGTGAGGTCGTTGCATTTCTCCTGCCTGAGCGTCACGTCGATCATCATACGGATCTACGCCAGAGAGAGATAGATCTTCACGTGTGGACGCATCAGCCCTGCCGCTATACGAAGTAGCGTTGACTTACCTGCACCATTAGGTCTCCTCAAGCAAGACCACGTCGCCGAAGTCGATCAACAACGAAATACCATCCAGAACGTTGGGGGCGTCATAACGATGCACGATACCTGTGAACTCAAGGGCGGGATGCGTCATATCGTGGCGGGTATCGCATGCACGGCTACAAGGGCGGCCAGAACCGATACCGCTCCGAACAAGATCAACCAAAATATAAACACGCCAGTATGCAGACGCTCTCGTTGCTTCAAAAGGCGATAAATCATGAACAAACCGATGGCCACCATAACCGACGCTGGCACATGCACTTTACGCCTCCCAGTAGCTTTCAGAGTATCTATTCGAGTTGACTGCTACAGATCTTACTAGCTACCCATTCGATTGGATCGTCAATATAGTCGAAGTAGCCCAGATTCAGTTCATTGCTTGTGTCATCTCCTCCCCAAGTAGATCGATGGCGATTGGTTCGTCACACGAGGGGCAGTCCCCTCCTATTCCTACGCGAGTCATGAAGGTGTGACCCTCCGAGCAGCGTTGGACTCCAAGAGCCTTCGACGTGGTTGTGACAAGGATACGCAGAGGTTATTACCGAAAGGCGGGCCCAAGTTATCAAAGGTACTCTGTTTTGAGAGCCTTTCTGTCCAGTTTTCCAAGAGCGTTCTTAGGTAGTGACTCCACGAACACGACATGTTTTGGCACTTTGAATCCGCTCAAACGAACTCTAGCAAACTCCTTAATTGTGTTTTGATCCACAGAATCGTTAGCTACGATAAATGCAACAAGCTCCTCACCCCACTCTGGGGATGGCTTCCCCACTACTGCAACTTCCGAAATTGAATCCATACGTGATATGACCTCTTCAACTTCCAGTGGATGCACGTTGTGTCCCCCAGTTATTATTAGGTCTTTCTTCCTGCCATCTATGTAGAGATAGTCGTCGTCCATGTGTCCAAGATCTCCCGTATGAAACTCAGATCGACTAGGAGCGTCGACCGTCTTGTTTTGTCCTGTAGGAAGATAGCCTGAAAATACGCCCGGGCTAGACACTATGATCTCTCCATCTCGTGAAAACGATACGTGCGTATCAGGCAGAGGGACTCCGACCGAACCTGGACGTTTGTCTCCCCTGTAGGGATTGGAAGCTATAATTAGCGTCTCGGTCATTCCATAGCGTTCCACCACCGGTCTCCCGGACACCTCCAAGATACTGTCGAACAGTGCTCGAGACAACGGTGCAGAACCGCTGACCGCCAGTCTGGCATTTGCTAGGTATTTTGCTTTGCCACTTGCGAAAAGTCGATGATACATCGTTGGGACTCCAAAAAAGACGTTCACCTTCCGACTATCCAAAAGTTCTCCGAGGACCTCTGAACTGAAACGATCCTCAACAAAGATCGAGGCGCCAACGCTGAGTGCTCCATATAGACCCACTACAAGACCGTGTATGTGGAAAAGTGGCAGAGAAAGGTAGAGAGAGTCTTCACAACTTAACTCCCACAGCCTGGCCAGCGTACTAATATTCCAAACAATAGCCGAGTTCGAAATGGGTACACCTTTTGGAGCAGCGGTTGTTCCGGAGGTGAATGCTATCAGCGCAGTGGGAAAAGGTGAGGAGTTCGAAGTATTTGGGCGATACTGGCAGCGGTTTTGATCCTTGACTGCGGTTTCGTAAAGTCGATTACCGTTGACAATACAAGCACTCCTCATCTCGTTCATATAGTCGTCTCCAAAGGAAATGACCACTTTGGGATGCGTCGTATCGATAATGTGGCAAAGCTCACTCAATGAGAGAGAGGGGTTCACTGGCACGACGGTGATTCCTGCTCTAATTAAAGATAAGTTCAACACAACAGACGCCTCTGAACCCGTTGCCATCAGAACAACATTCTCGCTAAAATGAAGTTCAAAACGAGACGCTACGTACTCTCCCACTTTTGACGTTAGGGTATCAAGTTCCCCGTAAGAGATGTGCTTTTCTCTGAATGCCAGTGCCGTGCGATCAGAGTACTGTCTCCACACTTGTCCCCATAGCTTTGGTAGCAAATCTTCAACGACCACACATCCCTCCCAAAACGCTTCAACAACGAGACACAGCAGCTATCTCGATCCTGACCTGTCCTCCGCTTGTCTTTATCCTTTCGTCCGGATCGAACCCCAGTTATATCCGACATCGGCATCTGTAACTAATTCAATCCGTCTCGATCAAGTTCGTTTAATACTTGTTCCAGTTTCTCCACGCCGATGCTGCCCTTGCCGAGACCGCCTTGTATGAAGCGTACATGATGCTGTACTACCTCCAAGTCTGCGTTGGAGTTTACTTCAAGTGCAACAAGTTCACTATCCAACGACTGTGATAAGGAGGCCAACGACGACATGAACGGTTCCATCTTGCGCCAGGTGTGGAACCCTGGTGATAACTTCAAGTAATGAGGAGAAAGATCAGATAGCGATAGCAAGGAACCTATATCATCGTCTACTTCAACAGCTAACGAGTATGGACTTTGGCGAAGGGTTCCAAAAACTAGTTGATGCTCTATGTTTTCCAACGCATCGAGTGCAGAGCGATCGAACTCTAAGATGACTGACGCAATCACTACTTTCCCTCTCTCGCGCAAGGCTTTCACTACACGAGAGCTGTCTTCAAGAGTCTTCCTTGAGATCTTTATTGCAACAACAAGGTTAGACAATCGAGATGAAGTCTTTCTTTCGAAATGCTCATCTAGTTCTTCATTAACGCAGCTCAAATACCATTCCAGTAAAGAAAAGTGTAATCCTGTCACTTCGGCAGCACGAGCAATGGATGGATAGGAGACACACCCTATACGAGGATCTTCAAGCTGAAGCGAACTAGATATCCCAAAAACCGTATGATTTGTCAGGTCATAGATTGGTGAATACGTGACGCGGAGCTGATCACCACCGTTCAAGGCGTCGCCAAGCACTTCACCGACGATTCTTTCACTGGGCGCAATCTCTGAATTGAGGATGTCTGCACGCCTGATGGAACGAGACAACCGCCCACCTCGTTTCATAGCATACATGGAGTTATCAGCTTGGCGAATAAGATCTTCGGGACTTGTAGTGGCATTATTGGTGGTCGCAACTCCCACACTAGCAGAAACTCGAATGCTCACCCCTTCAACAGAAGCTGGATGTTCCACCAGAGTTCGAGAGATACGCCGAGCAATACGTTCTGCGTGTGAAGCTGATGCTACTACGGGAAGGATGGCTAGAAATTCGTCGCCGGAGATACGCCCAGCTATATCACCATCTCGCAAGCAGCTCTCAATTCGTTGTCCAACTATCTTCAAAAGCGCATCACCTATATGATGACCATATGTATCGTTCACCGACTTAAAGTCGTCGAGGTCCACAAAGACGACGCCCACAAAGAATGGCTTTTTAAGATTGGAGACAACGCTCTTTAGAGAGTTCATGAGCGCCCGCATGTTGAGCATTCCTGTCAGGTAGTCACGATTTGCCTGATACTCAAGTGCTTTTAGCACAGTTGTGCTCTCGCTTGAGTCATGCACTGTCCAAAGAACACTGTCATGGTCCGGAGCAATCTCGCCAAGGTTCGCTCCCATCCAGGTTGAATGGAACATAGCCCCATCTTTTCTCTTCGCTTGAAGATTTATCGTGGTTGAAGAACTATTCTTCGCGGCCTGTACAGCCTGTTCGAACTCTTCTTTTGTATCGTTTTCATCTAAAAGGTCATATATGTTCGCTCTTTCGTCTTCTCCGTAGCCGAACATCATACGAGCGGAGACGTTCCAGTACGAGATATCACCGTGTGCCGATGAGATTATAACTCCCATCGGCACACGATTCAGTGCCAACGCAAGGCGTAGTGTATCTTTTGAGATCCTATCTGCACGCTCTGCTTCTAATAAATAGGAGATCCCCGACACAAATAGGTCGAGTATTAGGCTCATGGAGTTAAGAACTTCATCGGATATAGGCTTTGTACTTCTGAGAGTAACCTCGCCATCTTGTTGCCCGTGCAATGAAAGTCTGACGATACTTGTCGAGCTAAGGTTGTTCTCCTTAGTGGTTCTCCGAGAGGCAGGGATTATTTCGACCTCTGTCTCTTTTAAATAACCCGGAATGTGAAACTGAACGTCTTTGCAGCGAGTGATCTCAGTAAGTATTTTTCTTGTTGCCTTCACTAGCTCAGCGCGACTTGAATCATCGCGAGAGCGTAGCAAAGTACGAGCTATTTCATGGTGTCCGGTAGCGATCGCTACATCTATGCGCTTCTGAATTAGTTCGTCACGGCTATTTAGTAGCAGTCCGAATGCATCAGAGACCCGTTCAATAAACTCCAAGCTTTCAGGTGGGATACACTGAGACACGTGAGGAGAGGTTGCCACCAAGATGCACCGTCTAGTAAAGTTCTTTATCGTCACAATAGCTGTCTCTCGACGATCCCCTATAGATTCAGACGGTTCTAAATTAAGATCAAGGTGACCATCTTTTTCTTCGTTCTGTAACGCTCCTAAAAAAGCAGCACTTAGTGTCCTGCGAGATACTTGACGAAGGCTGGAGTGCTCAGAGATATAGGTATTTAGGACAGCCATGTCAGTTGAGCGATAGAGTCGTGATACTAAGGCAACATCCAACTGAACCGTGGATCCAACTATGCGAAGAAGCTCGATTAGAGATCTAGAACTAGGCTGTTTTGAACCGAGAATCCTTGATATCTCTGAAAAGGCTTTCCTCTGCGCCACTTCACCTTGAGCGTCTAGATCTTCCGTGCTCATAAAGCATCCATGCATAGTCCTTGTCCGTGTTCCGACGGCGGTCACCGAGAGTCCACCTTACTATATCGGCTAGGAACGATGAAATTTTACTACAACTTGAACAAAACTTTTAAGGAACAGAATAGTTTCGTAGAAAAGACAACCTTTACACTTTTTAGTTTTACATTTTCTAGTACATCCTGAACTGGCAGAACTACGCCTAATGACAACTTTATAAAGGGTCCTCGCTTTGTTCTTCAACAGGAGGTCTGTCCTTAAAGAAAATATAGTAAAGGTAGCTACTTGCTAGCTGTAATACTGCTCCAAGGAAAAACGGTAGCTCAAGGGATACGGAGTCGTAAATCACCCCTGCCGCAACCGGGGAAACCGCCATGGCCACCTGTGAAGGAATGTTCGAGATGGAAGATACACGAGCTTTTGATCCTTCAGGAGCCAGCCCAATTGCGTAGGACTGCCTCAGGGGAAAACTTGCTCGCTGAAAGATCATACGGGCCGTGTAAAATACCCCTGCCAGAACAAACGTGGGTGAGATCGCCCATGGGATAAGCATCAAGGCCTGAGCGACTCGAAGCAAAACAGTTGCGCGGATCAGTCCGTATCGTTTCGCAAGCTTTGGAGCAATTAATCCAGAGGAAAGAGCAGCAATATTTACTCCGCTGTAAAGGACTCCAATAGTCGCGGTACTCACGCCGTATCGTATGTAGAACCAATACGTAATAAATGGTCCATAAAGACCCACCGAAAGTCCGTTGAGAGTGTTCGTTGCCCAAAGTCTAAGTACAAGCGCCTTAGCCGACTGTGGGAGTGGACTCCCAAGGAGACTTTGACTTTGAACCTCTCTTTTGTGGTTGGTTATTGGAAAAACAACGAGTGCTGCAA
This sequence comes from Actinomycetes bacterium, assembly GCA_021785255.1. Classification (GTDB taxonomy): domain Bacteria; phylum Actinomycetota; class Acidimicrobiia; order Acidimicrobiales; family Acidimicrobiaceae; genus Ferrithrix. The sequence continues at coordinate 23,558 of JAJYGA010000040.1, read as the reverse complement.
AGAGCGATAAAGTTCCAATGATCAGCATTGAGAAGCGAAACTCGTCCATTACAAAAGAGCGACTACCAGGATTTGACCTTGATGCCAAGGCAAGTAACGAACCAACCAGCGCGCCAAACGTCGAAAACATGGTGACTCGCGAAAATGCGTTGTTGCGCTCTTTCGCAGATACAGCTGACACTACTAAAGAACTCTCCGCTGGCTGATAGGGTCCAATCTGTCCTACACCTGCACCTGCACCCCTTCCATAAGAAGCAACCATCGCTACTACTATTAATGCAAGCTTGTTTGTAGTAAAAGCAAAAACTACCGACGCCAACGTGACCATCAGTGGAAACATGATCAAAAACGGCTTTGGACCACTTGCGTCTGACAGTACTCCAACGCTAAAGGAAAGTGCGACTGCAGCAAAGGCTATACCCATGAACAACGCCCCTAAAGACGTTGCCCGAAAACCAAGGAGTACGAAGTAGACGGGAACCAACACACCGGCTAAAGCTCTCGAAGCGCTCATCAAACCTCGAGCTATCAAAATCTTATGAAGATCTTTTTCTTCTATTGAGCCAAATACAATTTTCTTCAGCGTGTTCTTAAAAAAAGATGATGAGTACGAGCCAGAGCCCTCTGTCTGTTTCAACTCAACCCGCCTTAACTCAGATAGCAAATCATTCAGTAAGTTAACTTATCAACATCAAGCGTAGACGGGTGTGTAGATAGTTGTATGTCGCAAATACTTAATCAAGAGCTATCCATAGTGGCATCCTCCCCGCCCTTGCGGACGGGGCTTCCCACGCCTGCGTCAATTCGAGCAATCTGGCGATTGCGTCCATTGTTGCAAGACGGAAGGAGGAGCTGCAAAAACTTGCGTCATGTAGTGTGGAGCGATCTGTCAAGGCGCATTTCAACGGCTTTTTCTAGGCAAGTCCCTTTAGCATGAGATTCCAGTACATAAAAGGAAGCCCGTATCTCTTCAGAAGCCACATATCGTAACGTTCCTTTTTTGTATCGATAATAGGGATTGAAGGTGCTGGTTTCATGGAATAGTCAAACTCGGCCAAGAGCATGGACTTCCGTGAGGTTACCAAAGGACATGAGGAGTAACCATCGTAGCTTGCCGCTAGTGGTTGCTTGGCCATATGACTCAATAGGTTCGCTACCACCACTGGCGCCTGTTTCCTAATAGCAGCACCTGTCTTTGAATTAGGGGTACTTCCCGCATCGCCAAGCGCAAATATGTCAGGGTATCTGACATGTTGCATAGTATTTTGATCTATCTGTACATATCCTTCCGGGCTATCTGGATCTGAAATTGGGGATGCCTTGATCCAATCGGGAGCGCTTTGAGGAGGAACTATGTGTATGAAGTCAAAGTCAAGTGTACTTTTAACGCCACCTTCTGCATTGTTTACGACGGTTATCGTCTTTGTCTTTGGATTTAACTCGACAACTTCACTTTGGTAATGTACCTGAATACCATAGCGAGCGACTACCTGTTCCAAGACCTTAGCAAACTCGGGTATCCCAAACATGCCTGGGGTAGGAAGAATTAAATGCACATCGAGTTTTGGCAGTACGCCCGTTGAGCGCCAATAATCAGAGGCTAGATAGGCAATCTTTTGCGGTGCGCCCGCGCATTTGATAGGACCCGAAGGCATGGTGAACACCGCGGTACCTTTTTTGGTAGACTTTAAAAACTCCCATGTCTTAGGAGCAGTCTCATAGGTATAGTTCGACGAGACGCCCTCTTTGCCCAACATCTCAGCTGATCCTGGCAAGCGACTCCAATCGAGTTGTATTCCAGGACAGACAACGAGATAGTCATAGCTGATAGAAAGATCCTCCTCTGTAGTTACTACCTTCGCATCTGGATCAATAGAGATTGCCTTATCCCTAATCCATGTTGTCCGAGAAGGAATGTAATTTGCCTCTTCTCTTACCGTTTCGGAAGCCCTGACGATACCTCCTCCAACAAGTGTCCAAAGAGGTTGGTAGTAGTGATAGGCAGATGGATCCAGTATGGCTATATCATGTATGTCTGTCTTTTGCAGACGAGCGGCAACCGCTATTCCGGCTGTTCCGCCGCCAACTATGAGAATATTATGATGAAGATTTTTCAACTCCGCCCCTTTCAAGTGTCCCTAGGCAGCCAGCCTCGGAGTATGTACATTTAGTAAACCTACTATGTTGTGAAAGCCGCTACGGTCTTTTCACTATGAGGTCACTTCGTTCAGCTTCACCAAAGTCATCATTTATCAGGTAAACCTTTTTACCGGCCGCATCAAGAATACTTGCAGCAATTGACGCCCTATATCCGCTCTGGCAGTGTACGACATGTGACTCGTTATCGTCAAGCGTCATCCGACGCTCATGCACCAACTCCAAGGGTATATGATGCGCTCCGTCTATAAAGCCGCTGTTCCATTCGTCGTGGCGTCTAACGTCTATAAGACGGTAGTTCTCATCGAATTCATCGAGATCTCTAAAAGAGATGACTTCATAACAAGACGATGGCATCTTATCGTTGGCCAAGAATGCGACATCGCCGATTACCGCGTTACGTATATTGTCAAAGCCGATACGAGAGAGATCAACTCGAGCACGTTCAAACTTCGTTATGTCCTCAGTCATCAACGTTACCTCAGCATCAAAGGGCACTACCCAGCCAAAAAAGGTGGTAAAAGAGTTTCCATACTCTATGTTGTAGCTACCGACAATGTGAGCTTTTGCAAAATCATGACGAGACCGCATGTCAATAACCCATTCACCTCGTTCAATGCGCATATATATATCGTCAGCGCTTTGAAGTATTGGAGGTTCAAACCTGGGAGCTCGAGGTCCAGCAGCGTTTAATCGGCCCATGTGAACGTAGTACTTTGGATAAGCGGTAAGTCCTGCGATTATCGTTTTCGCAAAGAGTTCTTCGTCATCAAACTTAAAAGCTACATTATGTTTGCGCTCTTCACCGAGGGTAGAGGTTGATCCGCCTGTCGTGGCGACAGAAGAACAGAAACTTCCAAATCCATGTGTTGGGAATACTCCAAAGTGATCGGGGAACTTCTCAGCAAGCCTTCTCACGGAATGGAATTGAGCCTTTGCCAACGGCTCGGTAAGCTCGGTAGAGATCAAGTCCGTTCTTCCGACCGACCCAAATAACATGGAACCGCCAGACAGAACTACTCCGTCACCGCTTCCGTCCGTCACAACATAGGAGAGGTGGTTGCGGGTATGACCAGGTGTAGCAACGACTTCGATCGACAACGACCCAATAGATATGCGACTACCGTCTGTAACTCCAGAACGTTCAAAAGAAACATTGTCAGCCTCATTGACATAGTATGGAATCTGCAGCTGGATCGCCAACTCGTAACCGCCAGTGACGTAGTCGTTGTGGATGTGTGTCTCTGCAACACCTTTAATCTCAACTCCCGCTTGCTTGGCGGCTGCCAAAACTCTATCGATGTCTCTTTGAGGGTCGACTACCAATGCCTCTTTGCCGTCGTGAATTAAATAGCTTCTATCCCCTAACTCTTCAGTTTCTATAGTTATTACGTGCACGTATCCCCCATTACTAAAACCAACTTTGCCAGTTAGTAGTACTATACCAGAAACACGTAACTTGTACGTACAATTGAGCCATCGGTACCGCTGTCGATCTATTTCATAAAATTCACCGGGATCACGCTCGGGGTTTGTCCGACTTGTTCTCCAGCCTGTACGCTCAGAAAACGCTATGACATAACATGCGCTGTGTGAGTTCTTGATGACTTTAGTATCTACTTATGAGTGCATCAACTTTGAACACGATAGAGTCAGCCAATCAAAGATACTTGAACACACTGGAAGAACGCTGGAACAAGAGCATCCTTGAGTGGGCAATTCCAGAAAACATCCTATCGGAGTTTAAAACTTCGCCATTTCGACTCGACCCCTCGACGTTTTCTCCCGATGAACCAAGCGCGACTGACAGAAGACTCGAGATCATCAAAGAGACACTACGTGACCGTGGAAATAATGACAGTACAGTAGTCGCAAACCTGACCCTGATTGACGTGGGTGCTGGTGCAGGATCGTCTTTGGCGCCAATTCGAAGTCCCTTTAAACAGGTTACGTGCGTGGAAGAGGCGTCACACATGTGCCAAGCACTCCAACAAAATCTCGCAAATATGTATGAAACGGCTTCAATGTATCGAATCGTGCAAGGAAGGTTTCCAGAGGTTGCGAAGGATATAGAACCTGCCAATGTGGTAAACTGCTCGAACGTAATATATAACGTTACTGATCCCGCAAAATTCATTCGCACACTCAACGATTTAGCTACCGATCTGGTGATTCTCGAGGCTACGATAAGACACCCATTTTATCGAACTAATGACGCGTTTAAACACTTTTGGAATCTTGAACGGCCCGTTACACCCACTATTACGGATGTGTTCGAGATTACGACAGCGCTCCATTACGAACCATATCTGGAGTCTCTACCCTCGACCTATCGTAGAGGAGTTATGTCCCTTGAGGGAGTGGCTCAACGTCTAGGGCTGGATGAGACTCGTCTACCTGAACTTCAACGTTATGTTGAAAATAATCCCATGCCCGAAAACCCATCCGTACTTATCTGGTGGAGAAAGCAGTGATCATTTTCATGTCGTGAGACAGATACGTTAGAGCATTTATTACCAGGTTACTGTTCGTCGTGCCAACTACTATACCTGTAGGCCCTTTCTCCGGTTCGTCTTTCGACGAGGTAGGCCACATTCAGGCAAGCTATCTGTGTTTCGGCTAAATAAATAGGAAACGCCATCAACTTTACGATTGCAGACGAATCTCCAACTAATCCTCTGAAGGTCTCCAATTGACCCTCGTGTCTATTGGAGACCTCGAGAAAACTTCTTACAACCGACTCTCCCGGTACTGCCTCACCCTCGCCTAGCGAACTTCGGGACATCCTGAGTGTAAAGTCTTGACTAAATGCGTATAAGGAGTCGCCGTTACGGAAAGAAAGACTACTTGCCAAGGAAAGCGGCGTTAGCTCTACCAGCTCATCGATGATCCCCTTGACTTCACTGCAAAACTCGGTGTCGGTAAGCAAGCCTGTTATTAAATCCTCAGTCATCTTGACGTTGGAAGTCTCATGGTTGTAGGAAGCGTTTCGTTCTTGTATCCTCAACGACAGCAGTTCTGAAAGTTCTCTCAAGGACACCCAGTACGGCGTGTCTGATGTAAATATGCCAAGTCGAGACCCAAGGCGAACCATGTCATCCATCACATTTCGTATCTTTGACAGGGATGATGCGTCAAATGTAGGGTCCACTCTGGAAACATCAGAGAGTTGATCGGAGAGCTCGTAAAAGTTCTGAAGAAGAAGTCGAGTTGCATCTATAATGCCACTAGCTACAGTCTCGTCTATCTGTAGCTTCCTAGAAGCTGCATTTAACTCAGAGAGATGTTCTTTGGAATGTGCACGCAAGATGTCTTCCTTTCAAGACAAGGGCTAACTCCCCATTACCCCAGGTAGTCAATACATTACTATAAGTGTAAGCTTCAAACCTGACGTATTTACTCATCTTCCAATTGCTTCTGTGAAAATGTGCCACAACAGATCCCGAAGATACCCTGATTGATCCTGCTTGGTACGTTATGTTAGGCAGGAGTCGGAGGTGGGGTTGCGCCGTGGATCTGACAGCGGCAAAGAGCGTCTTTTTTGATCCGCAAGAGAACTTGGCTTTTAGTCGTAATCTACGTGAATCACAGATGTTGCCATCCTCGCTGGTGGTCCCCGCTTCGAAGAACGAACTCTATATCGAGGCAAATCTATAAAGTGGTAATATAGCTTTGTCAGAGTCTCCGTCGTCACGGAGACTCTCAATTGCAAAGGTTGACAGTACATACAAAAATTAAAGGAAAGATACCATCGATAAAGATACACTTGCGAGCGTTAACGACAAGCTAGTAATTTTCGACGGTGACTGTCCGATTTGTGAAACAACCGCAAAGTTCATAAGGGATAGTTCACTGGCTAAAAACATCGACCTCGTATCCTCGGGAGCTATTAAAGAGTTAGAACTCTTTGGACTCACAAGGGCACAGACACAGCAGTGCGTGATTATGATTGACTCGACTACAAAACGGACCTATTTCGGGATCGATGTTGTCATAGAGGTTCTAGCATCTTCAGATCTAAAGTTTTTCAGAGCATCTGGCAAGATATTGTTAATTCGACCGTTTTATCTCTTGGCGAGTAATGTATACAACGCTGTATCAACAAGCCGATACTTTATATCAAAGATCTTTTTAAAGTTCAAAAAGATTGCGGAAAAGGTTCCTGCAAAGCTTTAAGGAATCTGCAGCGTTCCTCGTTCTTTCCCAAAGTTACCGATAACTACTGCTAACCAAACACCGAGCGATTACGACCGAAATCCGAAAGAAGACCTTTCTCGACTACATGGAATAAGTATCGCCTGGAGATCAAGAAGCAATTTAGCGTTTATTTCGTCCAAAGGGTCAATAGTGTTCTCGAGCACCTTGGAGGTGTCAGATCTGTTCGTGCCGAAAAATCAGAGATCAGGTGGCCTTTCGATCAAGGATGAGGATTGGGCTGACAGATGCTCAAAATCGATAGTCTTTACTTCGTGGATTGTCTTTTTGAAGGACCAAGTGGCCACACCAAAGAGGAGAATTACTGCTAGGAAGAAACCTACGCCAACGTTGTGAAGATTGTGAACATGTATTGGAGTGGCAAACTGAAGAGAACTTAGGACCTCTGGGAAAAGAACGCCTAGCACTCCTACAACTATAAATCCGCCACCGGTACCCACTAAGGTGCGCGCACTCATCATACGAGCTAAGTAAGCCTTGGCCTTTTCACCCAGCCGTCGCCTTTGCATCCAAGAACCAAAAAGCGAACCCAGTACAATCTGCATGATCATCGTGCCGATGCCGAACAGCGCGCCCGGAAGCCAACCAACATATCCGTTTGGCATCTGAGGAGCTAAAACTGTGTAGATTATAACTGCAAAAGCACCAACTCCCCAACCAGCAATGAAACCATGTACAAGTGGCATATACCAGGGAAGGTCCTTTGGCACTACAGTTTCGGGATGGTCGTGCTTACCGGAAATTTCTGCTCTAATGTCCCTAAGGGTCAAATGTAATGGATGGCCTCGTCTCAAGACATGCAAGCCAGAGAGGGCCATAACTATACCAACGACAAGATAGATCTCGAAGTTCCACCTTAACGCGTTCTGGAAGCTCGTCAGTGCATAGAAAGCTAGTTCAGACGCGAGAGCTCGTTGAAATGTAAACGAAAGTGAAAACAAGAAACCCACTCGTCGACCACGTTTCGAGGAATAACTCCCGACAGAATATGAGAACGTAATTGGCCAAGTATGTTCATCTGGAGTCACTCCATGAACCATGCCCAACAACACAGCCGTCACCAACGCTAGAGTAAGAGAGCCTCGAGAAGGATTGAATAGATCGATGGCACTGAACATGGTTTCTCCTAATATCGCTTTCTTATCTAGCGATAACGATTATCATACTAGGTTATTCCCGAAGCGACATTATTGACAGTTCGGACAGAGTCCTACTATGTCAAATGTGTGACTCACCTGTATGTAGCCATGCTCAGAAGCCACTTGCGCCGCCCAACGTTCCGCTTCGTCGTTGTCTATCTTCACCGAGGCACCGCATGACTTACATCGCAGATGGTGATGGTGTGAGTCATCTTCGCACGCACTATATATAACTTCCAAATCATCAGTTCGCGCAGCGACGACAGTTCCGAGTTCACTGAGATGCTGAAGGTTGCGATACACCGTAGCTAGCCCGACTCGCTCTCCTTTATCGTTGAGTTTACGATAAAGATCTTGAGCGCTAACAAATCCACCCTCTTGGATGAGGGCCTTGTAGATCAGATCCTTCTTCGAACTTTTCCGAGTACTTCCTTTTGAAGTCATTGCTTTTCCCGTTCTATAAAGCTGTCATAAAAGCTGAGAAACAAAACGTTGTCTGCCAATAGCTAAATCAACTTTGGTTGATCATTTGAGACATGCGGTAGCTCAACATAACAAAGGTCAATATCTCAAAACTTGAAGCTGACATGGCACGGCAAGAGACAATTCGGAGCACTATCCAACAACTCTCTTTTGGAGTCCTTTTATCGAAACCGCTCCAAGGAGGATAGTAAAGACAAGAAGTGCTATATACACATAAGTCATGTTCATATGAGGTACTCCGGTGGTCAACGCAGCCCTGAGACCTTCGTTAATGTAAACCAAGGGGTTAACTAGCACTATATCTTTCAACCAAGGTATTGGCGTAAGTGACGCCCAGGGATAGTATACCGCACCTAGGAACGTGATAGGAAGAACGATTATTGCGAAAATTAGTGGCACTTGAGTAGGAGGAATCCATGTACCGATAGTCAAACCCAAAGTGCCGGAAACTATAGCAGCCAAAGGAACCAACGTAATGAGCAAAATCCAGTTGATTTGAAGATGGACAGCCGTGGCTGGCACAAACAACACTATGGGGAACACCACAATACCCGCAAATATAGCTTGGATTGCTCCCGATAGGATTTTTTCAACGGCTAATCCCCAGGCAGGCATGGGTGCTAATGCTCTGTCTTCGATCTCTTTGGTGAAACCAAACTCCTGAACCAATGGCAGCGCTACTGCTTGGATAGCTTGAAAAATAATGGAGATTCCGACCACTCCTGCCACTAGCAGCGTGGAGAACTCCACCTCTTTACTGCCTCCGCCGCCTACTCCTTGACCAATTTTTGGGAAAACATAAGTGAAGACGAAGACAAAGAGAAACGGTTGCATAATCACCCTGATTACAAAAAATGCAGCAGTTTTTTTAAGAACAGCTAAGTCTCTACCCAACAACGCGAAAATAACACGTGCATACATCAAGAGAGAGACTGAACGATCACGAACCACTACCTGTGACATAGTCTCTTTCATTAATCACGCAACTCTCTTCCCGTTAGGTTAATGAACACTGTTTCCAATGACGGTTCCACTAGTGACAGATCGTACACTTTAAGACTCAAGGCTTCGGCAGAAGTGACGGCTATTGAGATCAATTGAGCAACGTCATGTCCCACGATTTTTAATCCATCGTCAGAAGGAACTATCTTAGTCATGGAATCCGTTGAGATCTCGACCATAAGCTTTTGAATTAATTGGCGAACGTCCCCTGATACTTTCATAACCAACGAGGAAGTCCCGCCTAGATCTCTTTTCAGTTCAGCCGATGAACCCAATGCTAAAATCTTGCCGTGATCCATTATCGCTATTCGATCGCATAAGCCGTCAGCTTCTTCCATGTTGTGGGTTGTCAGCAGCACGGATTGGCCGTCAGAGTTTAGCTCCTGTAGTATGTCCCACAGTGCTAAACGGCTCTGGGGGTCAAGACCCGAGGTTGGCTCATCTAGGACAAGAACAGCAGGAGTATGCATTATCGCTCGCGCTACCATCAAGCGCTGGGCCATTCCTCCAGACAAGGCGCTCACAGGCAGAGATTGACGATCAGCGAGCTTGAACCTCTCTAGCAGGTCTAGAGCGACTTGCTTCGATTGTTTCCTGGACATTCCGAAATATCGTCCATGAAAATAAAGGTTTTGTATTACGTTCAAAGACCGGTCCAAAGTATTCGACTGCGGAACTACTCCAATCTCCAACTTAGCTTCTGCGGGATGTTTGACGACATCCACGCCTCCTACATAGACTTGCCCGGAAGTTGGAAGAACGCGTGTGGTAATCATTCCACCAGTCGTCGTTTTTCCAGCCCCGTTCGGCCCCAGTAGACCAAATATCTCACCACTTTTAACTTCCATATCTAGTTCATCAACGGCGACCTTGGATCCATAGGTCTTAGTAAGCTTCACAGCCTTTACCGCCAACTTAGCAACAGGGTCTGAAGTTTCCACAATACATATACAGTATACGGTTTCAGCTCTGGTTGAGATTATTGATACGAACAACCGCAACCAGAGACGCAGCCTAAAAGAGTCTGTTAACGTTTACACCTGCCATCTTTTAGAACTAGATCCTCTGCTAAGGTAACTACAACAATGGAATTCACATGGAGGCTCTTTGTCGAATCCCCTATCGTTCATCGATGACACGTACCGTAAGGGCATTCGTAGATTCGGATCCTATGTGTGCGACGGGTTGAGTACCTACGCATCGGTTCCGAAATCTCTCGAAGAAGAGGTGTTTTTAGAGAGCTTTGGAAATACGAAAAGCGATCTTGAACACGCCTACGAACCCTACGAAACAAGAAGTTTTTTCCTCTTTGTTTATGATCATAAAGAACAAGTTCCCGCTGCCATGGCCAGAATCGTTGTTCCAGATAGAATGCGAAACGATGGCACAAAAACCACAGATGATCTTAGGGCTCTCTGGCACCGTCCACTGAGTAGCCTCACCTGCAATGGTGTAGCACTTTCTGAGCAACCTTATTGGGATGTTGCGACACTTGCTGTAAATAAGTTCTATCGAGGAATTCTAAAGGCAGGACTTGTATCGATTGCCATATACAACTCGATCATGACATCCGCGATGTACTGCGGAGTTGATATGATTATCGCAGTCCTTGATGAAGCCGCTTACCGCACTGGGAATTGGCAGTACAAGAGTCCATTTTCACCAATTGACGGGTTAGGTTCACTGCCTTATATGGGGTCTTCGTCATCGATTCCCGTTTACTGCCGTTTCTCTTCCGTGAGAAAAACCCTAGAACAATCAGATCCAAATACAGCTGAAGTGTTGTTTACTAACAACAATATTGGCGAACTGTTAGAACACGTTGATCTGACCGAGGTCGACAGAGTCTACAGAACGATAAACGAAAGACAAAGTCATGTTTTAGATCTCGAAAATCGCTCAATTGACATTGAGACAGATTTGCCGAAATTGTAGTATCCAGTACAAATCTGAACTAATACACGAAGCTCAAGTTAGGTATTGGACGGCCTCAACTAATTACTTTGGCAACTTCGAAATTATTACCAACGTTTTGTGGCATGAAACTCTCGTGCTTGTCTGCTGATCGATCCTAAGGCTAGTTCAAAGGCCTTGGGCGCTACGGGTTCAGAAAAGTAAAAACCCTGAATTAGGTCACATCCCAAGAGATCAACTTTTTCAAGCTGCGCTCTAGTCTCCACTCCTTCTGTGATGACGACCATGTCCAACGCGCGAGCCATTGCTAAGATCGCTGCCACTATCGACGTGCTAGGACCGTCGTTATCGTCTTCTAAGGCATCAATAAATGACTTGTCGATTTTCAAGACATCCAAAGATATGTCTCTAAGATAAGATAGTGAGGAGTAAGCTGTTCCAAAGTCATCTATAGCTATTCGAACGCCCATCTCACGAATTTTTCGCAGCGTATTCTTGCTTTGGTGAAAGTTCTTCATTACCATCGATTCCGTAATCTCAACAGCCATCCCTACACCTTCCAGCGAGTTGTCTTGGAGTGAAGTTCGTATGGTTTCAACTATCGAGTCGTCGATAAGCTGTAAGGCAGACAGATTCACGGACACGTAAAAGTCAAAGGGAAACAGACCCGTGTCTTGCCATAGCGCTCTTTGCTTGAATCCTGTCTTCATAGCCCAACTGCCAAGTTCTTGTATAAGTCCAGTCTCCTCCGCCAGAGGTATGAACTCAATAGGTGACACTTCTCCAAATGAAGTGCTGTTCCATCGCATTAGAGCCTCTGCTCCCACCACTTCACCTCGGGAAAGAGACACTATCGGCTGGTAGACCAAGGAAAGTTCCTGGTTGTCTATAGCGTTTCTAAGTTCGTTTCTGAGAGCGAGCCGGTGGCTGATACTCGCTTGCATAGATCTTTGGTAAAGAACCGTGGCGTTTCTTCCACGACTCTTAGCTACATACATGGCAGTATCCGCCCCTTGAAGAATCGTTTCAGGATCCAGGTGGCTTTCTCGATCAACAACAGATAGACCGATACTTCCAGTTACAAACAGTTGAACAACGCCAAGATCTACTGACTCATTTAAAACCGTATGAAGTGTTCTCGAGCGGGTTTCAATCATCTTTAAGCTAGTCTCAGGTTTGAAGATGACTATGAACTCATCTCCTCCTAGCCTACCGACGTGAGCACCAGCAGGAGCAGTTGCAGCGAGTCGTGATCCAAGGAGTCTCAAGAGGTCATCACCTACACTGTGACCGTAGCTGTCGTTCACTAATTTGAACTGGTCGATATCGATGAACGCGACTAGAAGGTACTCCCCTTCTTGTAACGATCCCAGAATCTGCCTCAGAACGCCTATGAGAAAACGTCGATTAGCCAATCCCGTAAGCTCGTCTTTATTAGCAACCTCTCGAAGATACTTTTCGGTCTTTCTGGCATAGTTCATAGCTCTTCGGAATCGCAAAAGTGCCAGGAATACGAGACTTAGATCAATAACGAACCAGGCTGTGTGATCGGCGAAACCCCTACCTACATTTCCCCATGCCAGGACGGCGGGTATGATAAGTGCAACAGAAATAAGTATTATCTGTGACTCTCGATAGGTAGAGCTATGTTCTTCAGAGACCGAATCTACAAGAAGCTTCATTGATGGATGGGTGACGCCAAAAGAAGCAAGCAAAGTTGTTAAAACATAAGGTAAAAAGGCCTCGGGAAGCGAGATAGGAAGTCGGTAAGCGGAAACCACCAATGTGAAGATATCACCGACAAAAAGAAGCGACATCGAAGCGAGAAGATACCAGTAAGCGCGACCCTGTGATCGGTGATCTGAAAATACAATCCTTACCAAAATAACGATCATGGCCAGAGACAACATAGGGTAAAGGGCAAGAAGTACCTTGCTCCAGACTCCAATGGGTCTCCCAGTCAAAGTTGGGTTTATTATGAACAACCAGATTGCTGCAAGGATCATAAGGGCTGCCATTGCTCCATCAAGCAGCAGATCTAAATTTACGGACCTGCTCGATCCTGTACCACTAAGCGCGAACTCTCTTATCGCTACGATAAGTAGGAGATATCCCAATACAGCCAAAGTGTTCACGACGACGGAGTGAAAGTTCAGACGCGTGTAAAGTCCGACGTTCCAAAATGCTCTTAGTGACATCTCTGTGGCGAATAACAATCCGGCAACTAAAAGTGCTAAAAATGGCCAAACCTTCTTGGGGCGATAAAGCCTCACCGCCCATACAATCGATGCCGAAAACACTAACAAAAGTATGCCAAATGCCTCCTCCCTCAGTACGAAAGAGGGAGCGAGTGTAGCTACGGCGAGCAACATGACTTCGACTGCCAGAATCACAGATCGCACGATCTGACTGTCGTGTAAGACTCTGTCGAGGGTTAGTACTTTATGGTTTAATACCATTATAAACACTCCAACATAGTGCTCTTACGCTTAGCGCTTTCCCAAGTGGGAAGATCGATAGGAATAAGAGAGTTCGTTTTAATCTCCTCTGGTACATGTGTTCGTGGTTGAAATGCATCGAGCTGACGGCCAACTGGCTTTGATAACAGCCGACGAAACGAGACGCAAGGACTTTTCCACGAGCCCTTGGCCAGGATCGAACGGACGTAATAGTTATATAACTGGCGATATTAGATCTCAAGCTGTTCTCTCACTCATAGCGCCCATGTCGCTATGACATGTGTCGTCTGCAACGACAAACAACTTGAGATTAAAGGCCACTGAATCCGGCTAAGTCAGGTTGGAGTTATATTAATAACTCCTTACAGTTCTCTACCAAAACATCAGCACTTTCCTGTACTATCTCAGACTAGATTGCCCGTGATCAACCCGAGCTAGTTAGTACCAAGTCATAACCTAGCTCAACTGTTTGGCCGACACGTCCTCATGTACTTTTGTTCTATGGCACTTGCAATGCCAAGGAAGTTAATACCCATATGCGCTTGAAGAAGTTGAGCTGGTAGCCCCAGAGTGTGCCGAAGTGAAAGTGACTGGCACTCCCGAAGAAGAAACAACATACCAGGATCCCCCAAAGGAGTGAAGACCTTCACCTGTCGCCACACCTGCCGTCGTGTCGTCCGCAAATAAATACAGAGGGTGTCCGTTATAAGCTACCTGCTTCTTCCCGGCCCCGCGATTTATATACGTTATCAAAGATGCCTTCAGCGCCGATGAAACTGACACCCTCGATGCTATCAATGGACTCCAGACCGAGGCACAGGCTCCATGGCAATGCGATGTTGTCGGAGTGTCTGAGGTGAAAGCGTACAATACCATGCCATTTGGTGCTACGACAATAGTGCCGAACTTTGATGTGTTTGTTACGGAGATCCTAGGTACAGAAGCGGATGTGGGCTGCGTCGCCGAAGATGAAGCGCCGCAAGCTGCTACAGTCAAACCCAGGGACAACAGCGTTAAAGTCACCAGAAACTTCCTCACGGTTACCTCCTTTTTGAGACCGAAAGTACTTATGAAGAACTATCTGTCCCAAGACGGTCAAAACCAAAGCCAATCACCTTTTATAACGCAATGAGCTCGTCTTTGGTTCAAACTTCATCGACATAAGGCAATCACTCATGCTCTCAACGTCTGGGAGAGGATCGGACTGATGGACACAGATCTGCAAGTTGTTCCGAATTGTACGAACTTTGAAGAGTTTTGCCATAATAGAAGAGGACGACGCATGTTTGTGATTGGCAGAAACCGATGTTCTTGCCCACAGCAGTTCAAAGCGTTTTAGAACAATCACATCTATAGCACTGTGAACTCGCCGAGGTATCTAACTACATTTTTGTAGTTTCGATGCTTTACACTAGAGTTAGCTGATAATCAACGAGTACTCGCATGCCTGGAGACGTACGTGCAACAACTGACACCCTCCGCAAGATGGAGTGAAGACAAAGTATTACTCGTATTTGATCTTGAAACGACTGGAGTCGACGTTGAAGAGGATGTCCCAGTTTCGTATTCCTTGGTACAGTACGCATTTGGTCAAACGGTGTTTGAGTTCCACCAGATTGTTGACCCCGGAAGACCGATTCCACCTGAAGCAGCTGCCATACATCATATAAGTGATGAAATTGCCCAGTCGTTTGGCATTCCTCTTGCGAGCGCATTAACTCAACTGCTGGACGCCCTCATGAACGCATCAAAGCAGGGCTGGATTGTTCTTGGAATGAACGTAAATTATGATCTTACTATCGTGGATCGAGCTTGTAAAAAGTACTTAGGTAACGGACTTTTGGATCTTGGCTATAGCGCGGCCACCTTGGATATTCTGGTCTTGGATAGGCACCTCGATCGTTTTAGAAAAGGCAAAAGACGCTTAGCGGATCTAGCTTGCGTATATGGAGTTCCAACCGATGATTCACTGCACAATTCCCTGGTTGACGCTAAGGTAACTTTAGGAGTTTTGCTTGCCATATTGGATCGATACCCAGAGTTCCTGGAAGTCACCACCTCAGATATCGACTCCACCATGTTTTCTTATCACGATGAGTGGATACAAAGTTATAACAGATGGCGTCTCTCGCGAGGGGAGGATCCACTATCTCTGCGAGTGTGGCCTATAGATCCGAAGACTTGAGAGGTAATTCAGGTTGACGTCTGCCAGATCCATGATGCCAACTCTCAAGTTCGTCCTACTCAGCAATTCAGAGGTAGGAGCAGCGCTTAGTGTAACATCGCTATCTTGAACGTGTCAAATATTGCAGATTTCCATCACGCAGCCTCCCAACACCGCATCAAGGCACCTCGCGAAGAAGCTCATTTCGATTAAAGTGGGTAATGCGTAAGAAGAACGCTGATCTATTGTCGTATCGTCCCTGAGAAGATACTTCTATCCTATAACCTGAAAGTTATCGACAAAGCTAAGAGTTTTACTCTGAACCATAACAATACGTCAAACGAAGGAGATACAAATGGCAATAGAAGTTGGTAGCAAGATACCCAATATGCAACTTACAGTAGTTGTAAATGGAGAGGACAAAGAATCGGCAGCGTCAGAACTTCTGGGTAACGGCAAAGTGATACTGTTTGGATTACCTGGTGCTTTTACTCCAACGTGTTCTGATTACCATCTTCCAGGTTTCGTTATGCATGCGCAAGAACTTAAAGAAAAAGGGGTCGCAACCATAGCGTGTCTTTCAGTCAATGATGCTTTCGTAATGTCGGCTTGGGGTCGGTCCCAAAACGTTGAAGATCATGTGGTCCTAATCGCGGACGGCAACGCTGAGTTCACAAAGGCTTTAGGGCTAGATATGGACGCCACATCGTTTGGTATGGGAATACGCTCCAAAAGATTTGCCATGGTTCTTCAAGATGGTATTGTGACTCATCTAGCTGTAGAGCCAGGAAGTGGCCTAGAGGTATCCTCTGTAGAAGCACTACTCGCAGTAGTCTAAAACTCCGAACTTCCCTTATCTGGAGCGAAGCTAGACATCAATTAACTACAAGAACTCAAGCTTCGCTCCAGAAGGTAGTTCAATTAAATATATATTTGTTCAGCGAGACTCGAATCGGTCCGCTACTCTCCATGCCGTTGGCAGGAGTACGTCCGCGAGAAGAGCTTTAATCCCATCACCTATCAAGAAAGGTACAACTCCCAGCAAAATTGCTTGGCTCAGTCCTAAGCCCGATACAAAGGCCAGCCAACCAGCACCCAATAGATAGATCACCAAGTTTCCTATCACCATCACACCTAAGGTTCCTAGAAACTTTCTATCAAAACCCTTCTCTGCCAGAGTTCCAACGATGTAAGAAGCAAGGACGAATCCCAAGAGATAGCCAAAGGATGGAGTTGATACAATCTCGAAACCACCAGAGGCCCCTGCAAACCAGGGAATCCCCACAAGCCCAAGAAAAAGATATATCAAAGAGCCAATCGTCGCTCGTCGGGTACCTAACACCATCGCGCCTACAAGCACTCCGAAGGTCTGTCCTGTGATAGGCACAGGAGTGAAGGGAAGTATGATGACAATCTGTGCCGTGAGTCCAATGAGCGCAGCGTATCCAAGTACCAAAAGCACCTGGGCGACGAGTGCATCACCCAAAAAGTCACCTAACACTAACCTCCTTGCAACAGGTTGCGAACTCAAATCTTCACCTCTCTAATAACACACGTGAAATTAATAACGCCCACTAAAGCTACCACCAACTTTACCAAGGGCGACTCGAAATACACGCATCTACCTAGTTATCAAAGTTATAGACGCGTTTTGCATTTTGAAAACCAATTGACTCAGCGATGCCTTTAGCGTAACTAGGTGAACATAAGGATGTGGCCACCCACTCATGCAAAACCTCGCCGAGTGAGTTCCTAAACACCAGCTGACCCAGATAGTGTAGTTCAACTAGTCCATATGCGTCGGAGGAATACATCATGCGTGTAAAGGGAGCCAGCTCAAGAGTCTCCATCAACACGTTTTTCGCCCGAGCGGCTACATAGTTCATTGTCAGCCCTAGATCTAGATACACATTTTCAAAAGCATGCGCGAGGTACGCTGCTTCTCTGTGATAGGGGTAGCAGTGAAGCAGCACAACCTTTCGGCCCAGTTGAGCTGCTCGTTTGATAAACGGCGTCAATTGCGATGGGTTTGAACGATCGATTTGAATGTCCGGATCGCCAAAACCAACATGAAACTGAATAGGGAGATCCAAGTGTTCCAAAGCTAAGTGTGCTAAGTATGACTCCATCACCTGACCGTACACTCTCACACCGGAGGTATCAGTATTTTGCCCGAGATACTTCAACTCTCGATACACGTTAGACAAATCAGGCATCGTTGCACCAAGATCGAGTCCACCTCTATAAGCCGCTATCGACTTAACACCCACTGCTTGGGAAACTCTGGAACGTAAGATCTCGGGGAACACTTCCAGGAATTTATCGACTCCGTGGACATTAATCACCTCTTCTGCGACGGCTTCGAGACGTACTACCTCATGTACCTTACTTCCGCTATATTGCGAGAACCTCTCCAAAGAGTCAAGATCACTAGAGTTGAATCCTGTATCCACTACATGGACAGAGACACCCAAAGAACCCATGAACTTCTCCGTCACACTCGAAGGGGCAAGGCTCCGGCGAAGTTCAAGGTATTCAGAAGGTTCAATGAAACCTTGGGCCCCAAGCACCGAAGGACAGTACTTCAATACGGTCATACCTATCATTGATTGAAACGCGTCTTCAGCGCCGTTTTCCCGCGGCGGTGACTCTCGCAAAAAATTGGCAAATTCCAGCTGAGTCAAACTTGATGATATTACCGAATGACAGTGATTATCGATCAACGGAAGTTCACGAACATAATCAGCTATCTCAGAGCTTGGATCAATGTGAATATCGACCTCCTAACATGCAACATTCCTGAAGACTAACATCGTTAATCTCATGATGAGGTGCCCTTACGGCCCAACAACATTCCATGTGACAGTTCAACATAACGATTTAGACGCGTATCATCAAAGCTGAATATTCGCCTGGCAATTAACGAGGTAAGCAACTCCAACAGAGCCAACGTCGGAACCATAGTATTAAAAGGAGACAGTCCCTCAATTTCCGTAGTTAGAACGACCTTTGCGTAAGCAGCCGCCGGTGACAGAAAAGGGTCCGTTACCACGATTAAAGAAGCACCGGCTTCCTGAACTGAGCGGGCAAACGCGATTGCCTCTTTTTGGTACCTCCTGTAGTCGAGAAGAAGCACTACGGAGTTCTTGCCAATGTCCAAGAGAGCGTTAATCCGAGCTCCTTCGGAGTCCTCGAGAAATCGCACCTTCGGTCGAATGACCTGCATCGCCCAACTGGCTTGCATGGCAACCGTTCTCGAGGCTCGACCACCCGTGAAGTAGATATCTTTGCGTAGGTCGCCGAGCATATCTACGGCCAGGTTAATATCACCTTCAGACAGTGAGTTCATTGAACGTTCGATCTGGTTAGAAAGTTCTTTAGCTGCTTCGATCGCGTACTGTTGCGCAGTTCTATCTAACGTTAGTGGATCGTTGTATTTAGGAGGTGACAGTCGCAACTCAAGCTCTTTCAAGAGTGAGTCTCGCATCTCCGAAAAGCTCGCGAATCCCAACCGTGAAACCAGGCGCGTGACCGTCGGATCTGAAACACCTGCCTGTTGAGCGAGTGCCGACGCGGTCGTGATACCAGAGACAGGATAGTTCGAGAGCAGCGCTTCCGCTACTCGAAGCTCCGCCTTTGAAAGAGAGGCTTTGAGCAGCCTAATCGCTGATGAAACTGTAACTGTGTTTCCATCTGTATTGCTGTCTCTCAAAGCATCTATCTTGTTCTTAGTGTCTTTGTTTTCCACGCTTTCCAATCAACCTTTCCCAAGTCGTCAAAGGACGTACTAGTATCGCCATCTTGTAGCAGTAACGATCTCTTTAGCATCCATAGTTCTCGTCAGTTCGATCTCAGCTTCTTTTACTGCAACGAAGGCGGTTAGCAGCTCTTCACCTAAGGCAGACTTGAGCACATCTGAATTGACGATAGCCGCTACTGCTTCCTCTAACGAAGTCGGCAACTGCTCAACTCCAAGGTCTTTGCGTTTGAGCTCATCAAAGGTACCAGGATCGTTCACGACAGGTTCGGGAGGAAAAAGGCCGCGATTCAGATATGCACGTGCAACTGCCAGGACTCCTCCTACAGCCAGATATGGACTCGAAGAAAGATCAAACGGCTTTATTTCCAAGTTGGCGCCATCCCGGCTAACCAGCTTTGTCTCCTTTACAAAACGCAAAGCCGCCTCCCTGTTGTCGATACCCCAGCATCGAAAAGCTCCGGCCCAATGATGTGGAACAAGTCTGAGATATGAAGCAGGAGAAGATGCACCTAAGGCACAAAGAGCTGGTAGCTCTTGAATCAATCCTGCTATTAAAGACCTAGCTTTTGACGACATGTCATAGGGTTCTCCAGGAAAAGATCGAAAGATTGGATCACCGTTGTCCTGCAACGAAACGTGCAGATGTCCCCCATTACCGACTCCGTCTTCTGTTACAACAGGTGCAAAACTAACACGTAGTCCATGCCTTTTTGAAACCGTCTTAATGGTGTGCTTAACGAGCACGCTCAAATCGGCTGCCCTAATCGGATCGGTGGCTTCGATTGATATCTCAAGTTGTCCTGGAGCGTATTCGGGATGAATTTGCTCTACTCCAACTTGCTGAACTTCGAGTGCATTGTAGATGTCTAAGACATATTCGTCCAGCTCCCCCACTCTGTCCAAGCTATAAGCTGGTCCTGAGCATGCTGGTGTGAACTCATCTTCAAGATCGTCTGACACACTCCACTCAATTTCAAAAGCCATCTTGGAAGTAACTCCGTCTTCACACAGAGAGTTATAGACGCGCCGCGCAAACTGCCGATGGCACAACGGGTGTGACTCCAAATTTTGCTTGAATCGTTCGACCGGCACAAAGGCCCAACCGGGCGACGATTCCAGGACTTTAAGTTCGGAAAGATCTGGGAGTAGCCTCAACTCACCCATAGGACCACCGGAGAACTCAGAAGAGGTAATGGAGTCATTAAACAAAAACGCGTCAAACACCGGGGACATACCGACACCAAAACGTGCTGCACTACGAAGCCGCTGTGCGGGAATCGTCTTCACTCGTGAGATTCCGGCATTATCCGAGTAGGCAAGAATGACGGCTTTTATTGAAGAACCGATTATGAGTGAATGGACATGTTCCCATAAGTCATCGTTTTGTTCTTGTAGTTCCAAAAAACGCATTACTCTTTACCTCTCCAGACAATTTCTAGAAAATAACACTGAAAACCCTTCTTTTAAGCCAATTTAGCTAAGTTCTTCGATTTGTAATGCAATTAACGACATCAAGCATGTCAAGAAACTGATAAAACATTGCGTAAGTTCTTTAGACCTTTAAGGGGGCGGATATCTATGGAAGTGGTAAGACCAGAAGCCAAAAAGCTTCGCAAAGAGCTTTCTCTGTGGCAGGTAGTTGGTCTGTCGGTGGCGCTCATGGCGCCGTCAATGGCAGCAAATATCAATCCTCAGGGTTCTGCAAGTGCCGCTGGACGAGCAGTTCCACTTGCGTTTCTCTTTGCAGCAATCGGTGTCATGTTCGTCGCTTACGTTTTTGTAAGGTTGACACAGTACTTCAATCACTCCGGATCGGTATTTGGATTCGTTGGAGCCACGATTGGGCCAAAGGCAGGGGTTGTAGCTGGTTGGTCGCTAATGGGAACTTACATCTCCTACGCACTTGTCACTTCGATTGCCTCTTCAATATTCGCCACCTCTCTATTACAGAGCATTGGAGTTCTCAAGAACCCACCGTCATGGACTCCGTTCGTTATCCAAGCGATAGAGCTTGCGTTGGTATTTATCTTGGCGATAAGACCTGCAAAAAACGGTACTCATTTCCTCTTGACGGTTGAAGGTCTCACTGTTTTAATGATCATAGGAATATCAGTGGTGATTCTTTTTGAGTTGATCGTAGGTCATGGCCCTCAAGGTCAACACTTCACACTGTCTGTATTCACACCAGCTAAAGGGATAACGTCATCGGACTTGTTCCTGGGGGTAGTTTTCGGCTTTTTGTCCTTTGCTGGTTTTGAAGCATCGGCGACTTTGGGTGAAGAAGCCAAGAAACCTAAAAGGGATATACCAAGAGCGATTCTGTGGACAGCAATCTTCGGTGGGGTGTACTTCGTGTTCGTTACCTCTGTAGAGGTGATGGGATTCGGGACTACAACTAAGGATATAAGTAACTTTGTTAATACAGGTTCTTTACTAGGCGCCCTTGGAAGTACTTACATCTCTCCTTGGATCGGAAACCTTATTACCGTTGGAACAATAGTCTCCGCTTTTGGTTGTGCTCTTGCTTCCACCGTCGGCGCTTCAAGACTATTGTTCGCCATCAATAGAGACAGCATCGAGGCCAAGTCACTGCTTTCGGTCTCAGATCGATACGACACGCCAGTAGGGGCGACTGCGACAATCGTTGGCTTCACTGCGGTAATTACTTGGTTTGTAGCAGCAGTCTTAGGCGCTACGGCTTTCGATGAGTTCAACTGGTTTGGCACTATCGGAACGTTAATTCTCTTGGTTGTCTACCTGCTGGCCACCGCCGGAGCCTTCCATCTCCTGTTTGTCTCTAAGAAGTTGGAGGTTCCTAAGTACGAGATGATCATGCCAATCATGGCGATTGTAATGTTGGGTTATACGATATTTAGAAACATATACCCCTACCCCACAGGCGCACTAGCTTGGTTGCCCCTCGCTAGTGGTGTGTGGATAGCTCTGGCACTAGCGGCGATACTTTTGGTTCCTGGGCTCGCAAAGAAGGCTGGCTTGCGGCTCACTCAGGATGAAGGGCTTATCCCTCAGGATTCACCCTACGAAATCGATCGGGGCCGTGAGACCTTAGCTGAAAGTTAGAGTCCATCCAATAACATTAGATTAAACGGTGCGAAGAAGTGCCTATTAGCAACGCGCTTCTTCGCACAGCTGCATGGAAAAGGGAGTTTCGATGAAAAAGATAGCTCTGGCTTTTGGTAAAGTCACAAAGGAGCGTTATGGCGTGCACCAAGGTTATATAGACTCGCTTCTTGCTGTAGGTGGAGCACCTTTACCGATATCTTCTATGACAGCTCTCGCCTATATGCATCTTGGCGAGCATGATCTAATGGATCATTACGTCTCTGATGTGGCCAATACTCATGACGCTTTGTTGCTTACAGGTGGAGCAGACGTTAATCCTGCTCTATACAACGAGGAAATCTCCGCCAAAACCTCCGGAGTGGAAGATGATAGGGACTTCCTTGAGATCTCACTCATTAGAGCGTTTATGGAAGCAGACAAGAAAATCTTGGCAGTCTGTCGCGGTGTGCAGATTTTGAACGTGGCGTTAGGAGGAACCCTTATTCAGGACCTACCAAGCGAAGGCTACCCAAATCATATGGTTCTGGAACAGGAGTTTGGCTTTGCACACGAGATCATATTTGAACAGGGCGCACAGTGCGCTACGATCAGCCAAGGTGCGACATCGGTGAATTCACTTCACCATCAAGCTATAAGGAAGGTAGCTCCTTCACTTAAAGCAACAGCTTTTTCGCCTGATGGTGTCATTGAAGCGGTGGAGGCTAATAAGATACTAGGGCTCCAGTGGCATCCTGAGCGTATGATCTCCGCTGATAAACGTCAGCTATCTTATTTTGGGTGGTTAATGGAGTAGACGATTTAGCAATACGTCTAACTAGGAATTACCCTCCTAGCGATCGCTTAAGGGTTCTTAGCTTTACCATCATCAGGAAGTATTTGCCATTGTTGCTATTACCTAGTGTCCCTTATCAGAGTTTCCTTGAATAACAATGGGTTCCAAGTATTTTTGCATAGAAGCGAAGATCTCGTCAGCACTCTTGGTCCATATAAAGGGTTTGGGATTGTCATTCCATGCCTTAGCCCACTTGGTAATCCCTCTGTTGAGTTCGGTGACACTGTGGTGTACGCTGCGTTGTAGGTACTTGGTGGTAAGAGCTGAGAACCAACGTTCTACCTGGTTCATCCACGAAGAATATGTCGGTGTGAAGTGGAACTCAAATCTTGGATGGGCAAGTAGCCAG
>JAJYGA010000103.1 GCA_021785255.1 Actinomycetes bacterium | reverse complement strand
GCGTGCTCCCCTTTCTTGCGGGTGAGGGCTACCTCGAGGTGAGGTGATCGAGTTTGGCTTTGCGTACCTTTGCGATGACTGCAGCTACACGTCTCTTAGCCCTGATCCGCTTCTTCGAACCCTTTTTCAGAGGCAAAGACCGCTGTTACCCTGCCAGTACATGAGCATTACATCCAAAAACTAGGTGTCAATTTTCAGCTCCGTGTCCATACGTGTTTCCGCATAAAGCTAGAACGGTCTAGGCTCGAGGTCGCAAACGCTCCCTCTAGGTAGCTCTGTAAGTTTCGTGACATGCACGACGAAGAGACATGAGGCGCCAGTCAGCCTCACGTACAGAAGTTACACTAGTTGGATTGGATGGAAGTTCCCGAGATAAGACAGCTGGGAGCTGGCAAATCTTGGGTAGAGTAACGACCCATTGGCTCTCGTGTACCAACTCCACCTTGAACCAAGCTTAGGCCGAGGTTGTGTCTGGATTTTACTTGGGGTATCCGACCTTGCCACTCCTGTCTGTACTCTTTTTTTATAGACCAAAAGAAGTTCTTGTATGGGGTATCTGCATCTACTAAGGCTTACTGGAGAGCGGGAGCACTCACCTCGGACAGCCACCGTTGTTCGGAGGACTCTTTTGCATCGGTGATGGGTGCATGACTTAACTCGTCAATGGTTGGGGATGGGAGTCTGTTCTTGTAAGCGTGCTAACGGGGTGTAATACACCGTTGAACATAATACAGCTGGAACCGAATGTGCGATATAGTGCGACAGTTACCTCACTAAAGACAAAGTACTCAAAACACTTGGAGTAACCGTCAGTGACAGAGATAGAGAGCCAAATCGCAAGGGTACCTCAACGAAGATCAGTCAACACCTCTCAGAGCTGTAAGACAATGGTCACTCTGTGGGAATCGTTGTCGTACCAGACCCGACACCTTTGACAACGCTAATACGACGTCGTTGTACCTTTATCAAACCTTTAGATTCAAAGTGTCTTAGAACGCGATTTACTGACTGCCGCGTAACTCCCAAGAGCTCAGCTAAGTCCTCTTGCGTATAGCCGATAACTGCCCTTTTTTCTTGAACACCGAACCGTTTAGTCTCCTCTAGGGAGACCAAGAGCTCAAATAGTCGCACGCTTAGCTGCTCCGTAGTGCTACTCACAATGAGATTTCGGTTTGTTCGCACCCTTCGTGCAAGCTGTCTCAAGATGGAGTCCCGTATCAATGGATATGAGTCCATAAGACCGCCCAAGTCCTTATGGGGGATCACAAGTACTACAACACTTTGCTGCGACTCTGCGCATACGTCATGGGCCCGACTTCTATTCCAATGGTCAGCCAAGCCAAAGAACTCCCCGCCGCTGACGAACCAATGCGTAACACGTCGGCCATTGTTACCAACGCTATAGATACGAACTTTACCCGATAGAAGGAAAAACACCGATTCAACTTGGTCACCTCGAACATAGACCTGCGAGCCTTTGCTGTAGTGCTTCAATCTCACACGTTCAGCGACCTGAGATCCTGCGATGCTTTGCACAATCTCGACCGCTTCGTTCCCAGCATCAGTGGACAGTGCAACCGCACTGCTCCACTTTCCGCTGTAGGTTGAATCAGAGTTGGACACCCAATCCCAACCCTAAGATTCGACGACCGTATTAGTAAAACCCTGGTACTGGCGGGACATCACCACGTTACTCATCAAGCAACACTCTTAATCCAAACTGCCCAGATACGTTACGAAGCTTATAGAGCGCACTCTCCTCCAATCGTCTTATCTGCTCACGACTTAAACCAGTAGCCCAGGAGATCTCCGAAACACTTGCTACTTGAGCGTCTCTATCTAGACCGTATCGCAAGCAGATGATACTCCTTTCCAGGTCTGTAAGAGTCGACAGTGCGTCCATAATTGAGATACGAATATCGATCTCGTCTTCTTCAAACCTCCACCGCTCGACCTCCGTCAACAGCCCATGGCAGACACTTTTCCGAAGTAGTAATCTCTTGCGGTACCAATCATTACGATGAAAATCACGAGAGTTAGAGCTATTAAAATCGGTTCGCACAGATTCGACAGCGTTTGCACTGCCTTGATCGCTTTGGAAACTCCCTCCGACTTTATCGAGGAAGTAAGATCTCTCATCTCTCCCGTTCGACGTGGACGCAGTATCTTTATAACTATCCTCAGAAAGACCCTGGATCTCAGGGTCTCGAGAGTATGCCGCCGTTAATATCGCCTTTCTTATCCACCAATAAGCAAAGCTCGATACTTGCACTCCTCTACAAGGATCAAATCGATCTACTGCCTGAATTAGACCCAAGACTCCCTCTTGGATAATATCCACCGTGTCCGCTCTACCAAGAACTCCACAGCGACGCGCTATCCCTCGAACCAGTGGCAGATAGCGAAGAATGAGTTCAGCACGCAGCTCCTGCTTCTCATAAGGTAAGTGCCCTTCATTTTTACGATGCAGTCACATACTTTATAGCTCTCCTTCTCCTTAATCTTCATCGAGATTGCACCTCCCCCCAACACATACCAAACCTTGTAGTTAGAACTCCACAACACTTGTTTTAGAGCTGCTCCGCCTTGATCATCATGGAACTCCTACGGCTACTCCCATGATGATCAAGGCGTGTGCAATCTCACAGTTAACCTTCCTAGAGGATCTCCATCGCAGCGACGCACAGCTAGCAAGGGTACTCCAAGAGCTGCAAGTTACCGTATATATTTAACGTCACTAGTTCCGAAGACCTACTAGTCGAGTATCCAAGGGTCATCCCTACTTGAGTCACCCTTTTCATTGCTTTCACTCCCCCAAACCGTTGCCGTCCATCCCAGATGCGCAGTAACGCGCAACGGGAAGGACTCAACCGGCCCATCACATCAGCATTTACCGTATCAAGTGCACCCCCGCAGACGACCAGATTGGAAACCCCACAATAGCGTACCAAGGCACCACAATAACCACGCTAAATAAAATGGCTATTCCCAACGAAACTGCACCGGCTTTTGCATAGTCCCTAATACTGAACGTCTCTGTACCATACGCTATCACAGCAGCTGATATCTGTGTGGGTAATACGTATGCAAAGGTGTCGATATTGGCAACAAGCAATGTGAACGCGATCGGATTTACCCCAAGTTTTGCTCCCAACGGAACTAAAATTGGCGCAATAAGCGCTATCGCCGCTACGTTCGACAACATACCCAAACGCAACACCTCGGTCGCCACCATAATGGCAATCAAAATTACATACCACTTCTGTCCCGCTACCAGTGGTGCAAACTGACTAGCAAGGAACTTCCCAAGGCCACTACTAGACATAGCTAAGGTCATCGAAAGTGCTCCGCCAAGGAGCAAAAAGGCATTCCACATCGTGTTCTCAAGTACTTCTTTCCACGAATATGGAATAAGTCCGGGTAGCATAAGCAAGAACACTCCAAAGAGCCCGACAAACCCAGGCTTTATCGAGTGAATAACCGCCCACCCAACGGCAACCGCCGCAAAGATCACGACAATGATCGTTTGTTGATAGTTTACAGATCGACCCTGTCTGTTGGTACGGGTATCTCCATCGCTTCCGGTGACAACTTTGTCAGTGGAGACCAGAGCCTGAAGATCAAATCGCGCTTTACCCGTCTTGAACATCCAAGCCATCCACAGCATCGTTGGAATAAACATGAGTAAATATACCCAGTTCATCTCCGCCCACATGCCATAACCTATACTCACCCCAGTGTCTTTTCCGATAATACTGGTGATGATCAAGTTAGGAAGTCCAGAAGTTAGTAACAGTAGTCCAGAGATCATAGGAGCGTATACCAGACCTTGTATGACCAAGCCTTTCATCGCCCTTTTACTAGTGGCACTACTGTCGAGAAACTCCTCCATGCCGCGCACGACCGGCAACAGAGCAGCCGATCGAGATACAGCGCCCGGAACAATCAATGCAAGGACGCAGTTAGTGAGGTACATAGCGACGCTTGCTCCTGTCACCGTACGCACTCGCAACTTTCGCAAAATGAACAAGGCAAGCTTCTTATCTAGCCCCGATAACCGCATAACCGCTGCAAAGATAAAAGCTGACAGAGCCAGAAAGACCGCCTGCTGTGTAAATCCAGCCAGTGCATTTGCCACGCCATGCAATGCCCCCGAGACAAGCAGCATCGCTGGGATCGTAATTCCAGTCACACCGCTCGGAACCGCCTCAGTAACCCAAAGAATAGAAGCCCATACTACAACGGCTAAAGTCGCACGACCTGCCGCCGTAAAGCCATGGCTATAAGCAGGTAAACCCCATCTAATAGCGGAGAACAGTACCCACGCGGCAAGCAAGCCTATGTACCGCCTGGTACATTTTTGTTTGCCGCCTGATCCCCTAATAACATAGTCCAAAAACGAAGTTTGTTTTGGAACTTCGCTTAGCTGTTCTTCTATCATCGTTTCAACACTCATCAATTCCCCCCTCAATCACAAGCACACCTTCTCATTTGACGCCAGCAAACAGCTGTCGTTACATACCTAGAACCGAGCCTTAACTCGTCATAAGCGCTTATCCCAATCAATAAAGAGTGGGCTCGTCCATACCTCATGACCGTTACCATGACGTGCTCGCATATACACTGCCGAGCTTCCACTACTGCGTGGCCTAATTGAGAACGAGCCTTCTAGGCGTCTAGGCAAAGCGTCATCTGCGACTCGTTCCACTGAAATGAACAGACCCACACCACCAAGTTCTTTCCGAACACTGCCTTTTTCGATTAACTCTTTTCCTGTAACACAGAGTGAGAACTCAGGTTCGTCTGCAAAGTTAGAGATCACTCCATTCACTTCAACGACTGCTTTATCAAGGTCTCGTAGCGATAGCAGAGCGCCGTTGCTCGCACCGTAGGTCTCTCCCACCCATTCAATCTCATCAGATTGTGTTCTTCTAAGATATTTCTCGGGATGTTCGAACGCCCACGGTTCGACTCTATCGATACGGCTATGTCGCACACGGGCTCTACCTTGCCATGAAGCCCAGCGATATCGATCCTTAACCCGTGCCCCTCCCCATCGTATGCGTATCAAAGAGTCTGACAGTCCCACGGCCTCATGAAGATTCTCCGTCCAGACAACGCCACTGCCGTCATAACAAGAGACCTCTTCCCAACCGCTATGACCGCCAAGTAAAAGATACGAGACAACCATCTCTGAGTCATCTGGAACTATATCATCGCCCATAACGGACTCACCAGACCACAAGAGCGCCACGAGTTTCTCTCCTGTTGTCGCCCAAGTATGGCGCTTCCTTAGAGCTTGACCAACCGAAGAACGCGAGAGTTCTGGAGCAATCAAACCACACATTCCCCCGCTCGCCCCGAAAATATTTGCACCTGGTCTTCCACCACCTGGACGACCACGATGCTCATCACTTGCACCGGTGGCTCCAAGACGGAGTCCGCGTCGCATCGCATCTTCAAAAAACCAGTCGTCGGGCCCGTAGGTTGAATGGACCTCAATAAGACGTTCAAGTTCGGGGTGGTGCCAGTCGAGAACTGCCCTTCTGCCTCCGACATGTGGAATTAAAAGGTAACGCTCAGGGTGGCCTTCGTAGGCGTCGTAGAGCATGGTAATGGGCCAATGTTGAGGATCAGGTCTCTTTGACCCCAGTCCTTCATGCCACTCTAAGCATCTCGCCAAAGTCGTGTCGTCGCCGATAAATACCACATTATGGTCCCCACCAACCCCCGGCGTACCACACCACTCAACTCCTGGAAAGCAGATGAACTCGTTCTTTACCGTGACCTCTTCTGTGAGATCGACTACATCTTGCCACCGCTCATCAGTAATTTGGAAGTCGTTCGCCGTATATCCTAAAAAGTCAAGGCCTCCAATCTCTCTTGCATACGCAAAGTTATACGCGTTGTCGTTCGTTCCCACGGTATCGTTTGAGTGAACGTGCAGATCACCGAAGAGTGCACGTGAGGCGGGAAAGAGGTTTGACACTTCTACGTAGCATGGCTCTGCTTGTAAAATCCCGTCGGACGTTGCGGCGTCTATTCGAACTTCACCTTCAGTGTCAAATGGGATTCGCACGGTACTAGTAGCCCAGCCATCGTCAGGTAGCTTCACCACAATTTTAGACGAGGCAGAGTCGCTCATGTTGAGAACCACCTCTTTACCGTCCATTATCGGTACATTGCCCCACTTATCCTCTGTATGGATGTGGATTGCACATGGCTCATCTGGCTGAACTACCCTTGAGGTACTCACCAACAAGTGCTCAGCTTTACCAGGCAATATATCAAACTTTATTTCATCGGCTAACGCCATACGAGAGGTCCCTAATGGGTCTACCCACAACCGGAAGGTAAACCCTTGCTCAACGAAGGTCTGCACTCGCGTACCTGGACAACCCGCTCTACGATCGCCAAGCCTGAAAATCAGATGATCGCCTGGTCTCAAATAACCGTCCACTAGATCAACGATGAGAGCCTTTTGGAACGGTCTCTCTCCGCCTTTTTCGTCATACCTACAGCCCAGTCGATCTAGCGTAGATGTACTCTCTGGGAAAGCGTGGCCAAGGAGCGATCCGGTCACATACTCAACCGAACAGTAGTCCCGTGCCGATGCATCTTCGGTCTGCCACTCCCAATCTGAGTAAAACTTCATACACAGCTTCACCCAACCACTATCGGCCATACCGGAAGCTCCGACTTCATAGTCAAGAATAAGTTCTTCTACTTCGCCAGCGACCAGATCTCCCCAATTACAAGACAAGCGACCAAGAAACGGAATCCCACGAACTTCCTCGGTAATCTCTGAGCGTTTCGCACTGTCAAGTAGCACATTGGTACGTTGATGAATCTGGGTATGGACAGGAAAACTCTCCGCCTCCGGGACATCCAAAACGAATTGGGATCTCTCCGCACCTTCTAGATCATCTTGTCTCTCCATCATTACCCCCTCAAAGATTGAACTGAAAACTTCAATCAGATAAGTTATGGACATCCAAAGAGTAAATCTTTGTAACACAGGCGACATATAACAAAAATCATTTTTATTTCTAGAGAAACTTTCAAGAACATCCCATACTGAAAGAATCGAATTAGAGATCCACGTAAAAATAACCTTCTCTTCAGTCCCAATTCGATCTACGGAGTCAGACGACTCCTCTTCCGAACCGGGCAAGCTCACTTCGGTTCGTAACTCCAAATGAATGTCATGAGGGTACTCACATTGAGATACTGAAAAATAGACACGATCTCTACCAAAGCGCTAGAGCTGCTAATCCGAAGAGGTGGATTAGAAAGGTCACAAGAGACTGGAGTTCAACTGGAGGAACGTGGACTACACCTCCTAGAGATAAAACAGCAACTCCATCACTAGCTAAAGGAAGCGGGTACTGAAAAGAGAACATACCA
>JAJYGA010000170.1 GCA_021785255.1 Actinomycetes bacterium | reverse complement strand
CAGACCCGATATTACGGCCCTAGGAGCATCAAATATCCGGTTATACCGTCCCAAGTAACATGGGTCATGGTAAGTGACGTTCTTGGACAGCTTCGATAGCGACAACTTTCCTTCATAGAGTAGCTGCGCTAGGAGTTCGCTGTAGTGCATGACCGGTGCCGTAAGGCCAAATGCAGGGTATTCGTTCCTCAAAGTGTTGAAACTGTGTGGATCGGTAGTGATAATCTTGTCGAAACTGGCTGAAGAAAATGCCTTCATATTTTCTTCGACGAGCATCTCAAAGAGTCCTTCTTCTCCGGCTCTTCTCACGTCATTGCCAGCGTTTTTCTCTGACTCATACAGGATTCCAAAACTAATTCCTGCCGCACTTAGGACCTTGGCCAAGGTCCTTGATATCTCTACAAGTCTCTCGTCAAATGAAGCAAAATCACCTAAGAACCAAAGGTACTCCACGTGTTCTTTGCGAGCATCAACGACGGGAAAGTCAAGCGACTTAACCCATCTAGCTCTCATTCGAGACGACTTGCCAAAGGAGTTTCCCTGAGTAGCAATGTTTTGCAGCGCACTTTGCAAAGTCGGGTCCATCACACCTTCGTCCACAAGTGCTCTTCTGAGTTGAACGATCAAAGGCACGTGCTCAATGCCGACGGGACAGATCTCCACACATGCCATACAAGTGGTACAACTCCACAAAGTACGTTCCCAAATTATGTCACCAGCGAGACGACCGTCTGCGTTTCTTGGACCTGACCCTTCTGGGCGTTCCTCCCAATCAAGTATCATGGGATTTTTAGTGGAACGATCTACCCATTGTCTCAGATCCAAGATCAAGTCCCGCGGGGAAAGAGGCGCACCAACAGTTCTTGCTGGACAGACGCCATGGCACCTGCCACACTTGGTACATGCATCAAGACCAATGAGATCTTTTTGAGTAAAGTCACGAAGCTCTCGATAACCAATACGACCTTCAGGAGACGGTGGAAGCACTCTCGTAGTGGCGGGGTGCCGAAGCACCAAGTTCGTCGGAGAACTGAGAATGTGCAGAGCCTTAGAAAATGGTAG
Source organism: Actinomycetes bacterium (assembly GCA_021785255.1). Lineage (GTDB taxonomy): Bacteria > Actinomycetota > Acidimicrobiia > Acidimicrobiales > Acidimicrobiaceae > Ferrithrix. Next base: position 6,388 of record JAJYGA010000170.1, on the reverse strand, counting down.
ATACGCGACAAACGCTAATGCCATGAGTATATGCATCCACCATAAGAATGGGTGAATCCCACGAGCCAGTGCGGCATTTACCCCTACAACTCGCCAGATCTCTCCAACTAGATAGCCCATGAAGGTCCACTTTTCGAAAGACGGAAAGTTTGAACCGTCGATTCGAAGTCCTTGAATTAAAAATCCGGTGACGATGATGAGCAACAACCCACCCACAAAGACGTGATCCCCAAGAGCCATCTTAACGCGCTTATATCCCTCTTCTGGTTTATGCGCTCTCTCGTAGTCAAGCTCTTTCTCTTTGGAGAAGGTTCGACGTACATGCAACAAAATAGCGCCCAAAAGTGCTGCTAAACCGGCAATATTGAAGACAAAGTTATAAGTTAGATAGAACCAACCCTTAAAGAAGGAACGTTCCTTACCGAAAAAGATCCTGGTGATATTTCCATAGACGTCGTAATCAAGTGAAAGAATCGTCGTCGCCAAGAAAAGGCCTATGAATCCCCAAAACATAAGGAGGTGAGCTCCACCAACTGAGTGTTTCTTACGTGAGATAGTTTTATGAGTGGCTACATCGCGCAACGACTGAATAGTTGACGGAGGCTCAGTGACCTCGTCAATACCTTTATCTTTCCCACCTCGAAAGTCCCAGCCCATCAACTTGCGTCCCGCTTGATACTTCTTGATTCGGCGAATGAGACCAGTGAAAAAAATCACCAAAGTCACAAAGGACAACAGATAAAATGCCAGTTTCTCGAGGGATGTCTCACCCCCAAAGATCTTCCGAGTTTCAACAATGGCGTCTAGGAACATGAAAGTTATGCCTCAAGCTTCTCGAGAATCTCCGGCACTAGATCAAAAAGATCCAGTGTTGTTCCATAGTGTGCCACCTCAAAGATAGGCGCCTTTGGATCGGTATTACATGCAATTATCAGCTCTGAACTGCGCATTCCTTCAAGATGTTCAGGCGCACCAGAGATACCAAACGCAAGGTAGACCTTAGGCTTGACTTTCTTACCGGATTTTCCAACCTGATGGGGTTTTGGCAGCCAACCTTGGTCAATGACAGGTCTGGACGCAGATAGAGGAACTTTCAACGCATCTGCAAGTTCTTGCAACATTTCGATATTGGACTGCGAACCGACACCTCTACCGACAGAGACCAAGAGGTCTGAAGTTGTAATGTCTACGCCCGACTTCTCTGGTTCTCTAACCGCACCTGAGACCAGAGAGAGGCTCGTCAACGACGAAGGCGGATCTACACTTAGGATCTCTGGAGAACCCCCACTTTTGCCGGCATCGCCAGAGAAAGAGCCAGCTATCACCGTAGCCACAACCGTATCGCCGTCAAGCACGCTCTCTGCTAAAAGCTTTCCGCCATAGAGTTGAGAGGTTGCTACTATGTCTTCCCCTTCAACAAAAAGGTCTACCACATAAGACGCGATAGGGCCGCCCACTTTCATGGCGATTGAACCTGCAAGGTCTATCCCTATGGTACCTGTTCCAAAAAGTATCAACTTGGGGTGGACTTGGTCAACAACTGCCAAGACAGCCTCTTCCCACGCTTGAGAAGAGTATCCCGAAGTCAGAGCCTCGTGTTCAACGCTATAGATTCGATCAGCAGCACCAAAGGCATCAATACCTGATAGATCTCCGATCATGGCAACCGCGACAGATCCACCTAAAGCGCTAGCAACTTCTTTCGCCTTCCCGATCAGCTCAAAGGTGAGATCCGGGTTTTCTCCTTGAACTCTTTCATTTACAACTAAAACGTCTCTTGACATGCTGCTCCCTACCTAATCAAACCTTTAGCTCGAATAAGCTCAACTATCTTCTCAGCGACCTCGACGGGATCGCCTTCTAACATGGTTGCTTGCCCCTTGCTCTCAGGCGGATAGAGTTTTCTAACCTTTGGACCAACACCTTCATCGATGTCTTGAGCTTCAAAGGTCTCGATCGAGGAGGAGGACATCGCTTGACGAATCCTCGTGATAGGAGCGTATCTCGGTGCTTGACGGCCAGCTTGAATACCGAGGACCACTTTGCCAGTAGCTACTGATTCTGCCAAAGTACCACCGCCGATCTCCTGGGTAATTCGTAGAGAAGACCCTTGCGGCTCTGCCTTAGAGACTACTGCCGCATGAGGGATCCCCAAGGTTGAACCGACTAATCCTGCCAACTGGCCATCCAAATCATCTGCGGCCTGAACACCAGTAAAGAAGGCATCCCAGTCGCTCTCAGACTCCAGCCATTTAGCAAGCAGTTGCGCCCGAACTCTGGTAGGAGTCCAACCTTCTTCAACTCCAACTATCTTTACGGCTCTGTCCGCTCCCTTGGCAATCGCACTATATAGAGTCTGATCGACGTCGGGTTCATCAAGGGCTACAACTACCACCTCTCCCCCAACAGACTCTTTGATCAGCAACGCCTCTTCCAACGCTGCTTCATCCCATTCATTGGACACGAACTTAACGAAGTCTCGGTCGATGTCCACCTGAGAGTCCGCTACTTCAAGTTCCTCCACTAAGTCCGCCAACTGCCGCATACCTACGACGATCTTCAATACTCCCCCTTTCATCCGTTCTTCAACTTTCCGTTCCAACTCAAAAAGTTGGATTCGGTAAAACCAACTACATCTATATTGTCTCGGCTCCCCCAAGAGCCTCATCTAGTAGTTCGACTATGTCAACCACCTTTAAGTGTTCGTTCCCCGTCGACTTGGCCGCATCTTCAAAGCGAGAGACTTCATATGGACAACACACAGCCAAGATATCTGCTCCCGTTGCCGCCGCCTCTCTTACTCTTCGCTCTGAAAGTCGTTCGGAGAGATGATTTGAGTTGAATCCATCAAGCCACATGCCTCCGCCGCCACCTCCGCAGCAGTAAGAGTTCTCCTTGCATCTTCCCATCTCGACTAAGTCAATTCCTGGAATTGCCCTAAGAAGCTTTCTGGGAGCGTCATACTCTCCATTGTGACGACCAAGATAACACGGATCGTGGAAAGTCACCTTCTTTTCTATTGCGTTTACAAAGTTCATCTCCTGGATGCGAGGTGATAGGAGCTGCGTATAGTGCAGGACGTCATAGGTAAAGCCACGTTTTGGATACTCTTTCACCAACGCATTGAATGCGTGCGGATCCGGGGTAACGATTCTCTGGAACTCGTACTTGGCCAATATCGCAGTAACATCTTCGACGAGAGCATCAAAGAGGCCCTTTTCACCTGCAAGGCGTTGGGAGTCACCTACCGTCTTCTCCTCTGCACCTAAGATGGCAAAGTCAATCCCAAGTCGGGTCATAGTACGAGAAAACGCTTGCGCTGCCTGCTGCCCTCTTGGATGATAACTCCAGTAGTCTTCCACATAAAATAACACGTCCACAGGTGTAGGATCCGAGGACAGTACGCGTACTGGGACTGAAGCCCCTTTGGTCCATGCATGTCGCCTTCGTGGATTTTCTCCAAGCGCGTTACCGTAACGAAAAGTCTTCTCAAAGATGCCTTGGAGTTCGTCTGGAACCTTTGCATCACCCACTGAGACCTCTCTCACCGCAGGCATGATCTCTATCATGTTCACACCCTTTGGACAGACCCTCAGGCAGTTACCACAAGTTGTGCACATCCAGAGCTCATCGGCGCTGAATAGATCCAGTCCAGTTTGAACCTTGCGATGAATCTTCCGAGGTCCGTACTCAGAAACCAAGTCAACAGGACATACGGGAACGCACTTTCCACAGCCGTAGCAGTACTCGAGTGATTCGCCGCCATCTAATTGAGCTATCTTCCCAAGTCCCTTTGCATAAGAGTAATCAGTGAGAACTCGGGATTCGAACATTCGGTTCCATGCACCTGAAACATCCCACTCTCTTCCTGAGACCTGAGATGTAACTACCGCTTCTTCCAGTTCCACAGCTACTGGACTTTGTTTTTTGCCTCCTACAGGCATCTACAACCCCACCTTCAACTTGTATATCCCAAGGAGTCGAGCGGCCAGCTCGACTGCGCTAGGAACTATCTGATTAAACTCTTTAGTCATTCTCATCTCGAGAACCGTAGACATATAAGTCGCATAGACGCCGGCCACAAAGATGTCAAACGAAAAAGGTGAGGCAATGTCTACCCCAAGACCAGCCGCCGCGAGCGTGTGGAAAAGAAAGTCACTAGCCGCACACACCAGCTCATAGGTCTCAAAGTCATCTCTACCGAACAACTCACACTCTTCGCTCACCAAAAGTCTCAAGGCGCCGGTGTTCGAGTCCGGGTTCCAAATCCACTTGCTCCAGGGCCAATACCGGTCCGGGTAAAGGTTATGCAACAGTTCGAAAGGCAACTCCATCTGAGCTGACGGAAATCGCTCAAGATGTTTTCTAAGCGTGTAAGTTCTCTGCTCAATTGAGCTGGAACTCTGCACGAGGTCTGCCAATCCTTCGCGGAGATCGTCAAGATCTAAGCTTCCAAGTATCTCCTTGGCCTTCCTTCTGCTAGCAAAAGAAGAGCGCAACAAAAAGTTGATGTCGTTAAAGCTCAAAGCGAGCGGATCGGATTCAATCAGCAGAGATCTGACCTGATCGGACTTATACTTCAACCTCTTGTCCAAGTCGTCGTACTCATTCTCAGGAATCTGCACGGAAACCTGGCCCCAAAACTCTCTAGCAATCTCTAGATCCGCGATCTGCACGCTAGTAGCCACCTTATCGACTACTTTCCACTGATAGCCAAGGTCCTAGTGCCGCCAACGGCTTTCGCAGCAGCCAAACCACCGGTAGATACACAGTCTTCCAGATCCGCTGGTCCAAGCGCAGCACCTACGGCATAGATCCCTGGTACCGAGGTAGTCACCGTATCTAAAGGAGGGTTCATAGACTCAATGAAGCCATACTTATTTTGCTGAACTCCCATAACCGACGCCATCTTGCGAGTTCCTGGAGAAGGTTCCATTCCCACAGACAGCACTACCATGTCCATCAGCACTTCCATAGGTCGTCCCATAGTAGTATCTTCTCCTCGAACCAGAAGCTGATCTCCTTTTGGAAGTACCTCCGTGATGATGCCTTTGACATATTGAACGTGATGCTTCTCCTGTGCTGGCCAATAGATCTGGCTCTCCCAGTATCCATACATTCTCATATCGATGTAGAAAATAAACACCTCTGCATCTGGAATCGCCATCTTGACTTCTGTCGCTTCCTTAGAGGCAACCCCACAACACACCTTGGAGCAGTACTCGTTTCCAATCTGACGATCACGACTTCCAACACACTGAACAAAACAGATGCGCTTTGGAACTTCACCATTTGATGGCCTAGTTACTGAACCTGCCTTCAGCATTGCCTCTAGGTCCTGGAGAGCCACAACATCTGGAAACTCGTAGTAACCATACAGCTGCGTCTCACGGCCTGGGTCAAAGTGTTGAAATCCGGTAGCGATGACTATCGAACCAACCTCTATCTCTTGAGAACCAGATGGGCCTTCAACTGTGACTTTGAACTCAGGTGCCTCGCCAGTAACGCCCATAACTGTAGACGACAACATAACCGTTGTGGTTGGGCCTTCAACGACAGCTTGAATCATGGGAGCAAGAGCTTCTTCCGCTCCCATGAGGTACGGAGTTAAAGACGCATAGTTCTCCTCAATGGGTCGTCCGCCAAGATATGGAAGCTTCTCGACCACTATCACAGGAGCTCCAAGCTCCCCAGCCGCCTTCGCCGCTGACAGTCCCGCAGGACCACCACCGACTACTAAAACCGTCTCACTCACCTACTGTGCCAATCCTTCCTGAAGTTGATATCAAACTAAACACCGACGTCCTCCCATGTGAGAAACTCCTTATCGCCGCTTTTCAGATGCTGGAGTTCATCTTCGAACTCTGCCCAGGCCGCCTTCCAATCAATGCCCATCTTTTCAAGCAACGGCTTATAGTTGGTGGAGTGCCAATGGAGCTGACATACCTTATATGGATGTGCTCCCATGGCCAGAGCTGCAAATTGTGCCTCAGACATGACAGGGACACCCACGTCTCGTCCGTGAGCCTGAGGTGAAAATTGACTCTTGTCCAAAGCCGTAACACAACCGGTATCGTGAGTCAAGACAACGTCCGGATTGGCTTCTTCTTTCATAACTTCGATCTTGCGCAGAGTCGCGAACGATCTCGTAAAGTCTCTCTGGACCAAAATATGCCTAAAGCCGAAACCACAGCAGTCAAAAAACGTTGAGTAAGACCGAAGATCCGCCCCCAGTGTTTGAACCAGTCCGCTTACGGCAGCAGTTCTTTGGCCATGATAGACATCGGGATCATAGATTGCATCTCCCTCTACGAGCTTGTAGTAGTGACATGCTGGATGAACTGTGACAGCAATGTCTTTCAAATCAAGCACTTGATTAGCCTCCATC
>JAJYGA010000050.1 GCA_021785255.1 Actinomycetes bacterium | reverse complement strand
CCGATCTATACGACTCCCAAAAGTATCCCGGTGCGTCCAACTGCTATGTCCATTAATGGCTACCTCCAGCGTTCTTGATGCGACTTGGGTGTGCAGCCACATAGTTAGCTGAGTGTTTTACCATGATTTGATCGGATAGAAAGACGTTCGAAGTCAGAGAAGAAAAGTGTCCGACAACGACCACCGGGACGGACGGCTGAAATAGTTGCGGCGGAGCACCAATCTCGATAACTGGAACAACCGTGTGGTCAAATCTAATCGAGAAATTAACTCCAGATGCCGTCGGATCAATTGAGCCCGGAACGACTACTCCTTCCATTCGAAAAGTGGAAGTTCCAAGCTGCGCCTTATCCGATATTGCCTGCTGAGCTGTGTAAAAATATACCAAAGCCGACGAAAGACCTTGATAGAGGATAAAGACGAGGGCGACGATGATCAGGAATACTGCCGCAATCGCTGATCGTTTTATCTTTCTCTTGTTCTTTTTTACACCTGGTATCTCTTTCCAGTTTGCACCCTCTGAGCTTGAGGTTTGGAGGACATCTGGCTCAGATGCCATCAGTCCGGTTCCTTTCGAGGATTAATATCATCACCTTTTACAGGGACGACTACTGTACGAAGTTTCTTAGATTTAGCCGTTAACCATATCGAGTATGAACCTAGACCTGCAGCAACTGCGGCATAACCTGCTTCAACAAAACCATTCATTTAAAGTCCTCCTTTAAGCCGTGCCAACTCTCTCTTTGATCGCTCGCTCAACGCTCTGATTCTCCATGTTGAATTGGGCATTGGCGATGTCATACCTCTTGATCACCATCCAGAGATAGACGAAGGTAAAGGACAAAAACCCTAGAAGTAACGTCCAAGCCATCTCTCCATGAATCTTAGGATTCAAGTCAGCATTAAAAACGGTGGCACTTTGGTGAAGGGTCTTCCACCACACTACCGATTGATGGACTATCGGCACATCAATGAAGGCAATGAGCGCAGCTACAGCTGATCGTTTAGCTCTTTGCTCACGATCTTCGCTAACACGTCTTAGCGCAAGGTAACCGAGGTATAGAACCAGAAGTAACGCAGTGGTCGTCAGTCGGGCATCCCACGTCCACCAGACACCCCAGGTAGGACGTCCCCAGATAGAGCCCGTAATAAGAGTCAGTGCAGTAAACACCACACCCACTTCAGCAGAAGCGGCTGCCAATAGATCCCACCTATAGTTCCTGGTCTTTTTCCACAGATAGGCCAAGCTTGAAAGAGAGGTAACTCCATAGGCGAGATAAGCAACCCACGCTACTGCTGGATGTACATATATGAGTCTCACCAAGTTACCTTGGAAAACGTCAGGTGGTGTAATCCACAACCCCATGACGTAGGTCACAGCTACCGTAGAAAAAGCGATCGCTCCAATGAGTGCCACCCATCTGTCTCTAGACATTACTACTCCTCCAAAACCGACCCGAAGGTCAATGTCCCCAAAGCCAGGAACGCAACCGCAAACAGTATGAGGAGTCCAACCCATGGATCTCCTAAACCAGCCTTGCCCGCTATTTCATTTTCCCACGCTTTTGTACCACTAAGCAAAACGGGGGCAACAACAGGTAGGAGCAGCAGAGGTAGAACCGTTTCTTTCGCTTTCGACGCCGAAGTCATAGCTGAAAACGTAACACCTACGGCCAAGATACCTAAGGTTCCAACAAGAGCGGAGAAGGCAAGATCAGGAAGTTCCTGCAGGTGAGCAGAGTATAAGAAAACAATTCCCAGAGCTAAAAACATCTCCAGGATAGCCATCTCAACCAAAACGGCTAGCAGTTTTCCAATATAGATTCCAGCCGGATCAAGTCCATAAAGAATAAGAGCATCCTTAGCGCCATTCTCTGCCTCTAAGGAAAAACTTCGTTGGAGAGCAAGCATCGAAGCAAACAACGTGGTAATCCAGTACAGTCCCGGAGTGACGCGTTCTAAAAACGTCGGATACTTATCGAAAGCAAATGCGAACAGTATGAGTATTACCGCAACGAAAGGGAGGATCTGGTTGAACACAACGCGTGATCTAAGCTCGATGCGCAGGTCCTTGAGAGCGATCACCTTGGCAGCTTTGAACACCTTCAGCTTGTCCTATTCACAGAACATCTGGCCGGAACTCATGTGATACCTCCTATTGGCAAGAGCCAGCATACGCTCGAACTCATGAGATGCCACCACAACAGACTTGCCAAGTTCCTTAAAGCGGACAGATACCTTCTCCAGCATCTCTTTGCCCTCTTGGTCCAAAGACGCATGAGGCTCGTCCAAAAGAAGTAGTTCGCACTCTCTCGAAAATGCAGAGGCTAAGGAGACGCGCTTACGTTGGCCTGCAGACAATGTACCGACAAGTTGATTTAAAAGGGATCCGTAAATTCCAAACTCTTTGGCATACTGAAGCATCCTGGGCCTTGGTACATCAAGACAAGTAGCTATAAATACCAAGTTTTCCATCACAGTGAGTTCGCTGTACAAAAGTGTGGAGTGACCAACGTAACCAACGAATCGTCGAACTTGCGATCTTGAATCTTTCATATCGATGCCAAAGACCTTCGCCTTGCCTTCGTACAGTCCACACATGCCCGCACAGAGCTTTAGCAGCGTCGTTTTCCCTGAACCGTTAGAGCCAGCAATAAGAACGATCTCCCCTTCATACACGTCAAAACTGCATCTGGCTAGGGCAGGAAAGCCTCCGAGTAAGACAGTAGCTTCTTCTATCTTGACAACTTGGCGTCCCTGTATTAACGACATTTACACAATTACTATCCGTTAACCTCACGTTTTAATGTTGAGTAGTCAGACTTCACCATCATCTCAACAAGGTCTTGAAACGGTGTAGAACTGGACCATCCAAGACCTTCCTTGGCTTTAGTTGGATCTCCAACAAGAAGGTCTACCTCAGCCGGTCTGAAAAAACGCTCGTCAAGTTTCACATAACGTTCCCAGTCAAGGTCCAAAGCAGAGAAGGCTAGTTCGCAAAACTCCTTGACCGAGTGCGTTTCACCCGTAGCAATCACGTAATCATCAGGAGAGTCTTGTTGCAACATCATCCACATTGCTTTAACGTAATCAACAGCGTAGCCCCAGTCACGTTTGGCTTCTAAATTGCCCAGAGCCAGATGGTCATCCAAACCAAGCTTTATTCTTGCAACGCCATGAGATATCTTTCGGGTAACAAACTCGAAACCTCTTCGAGGAGATTCATGATTAAAGAGGATTCCTGAACAGCCATATATTCCATATGACTCTCTATAGTTTACAGTGATCCAGTGTCCATAAACCTTGGCAACTCCATAGGGACTCCGAGGATAAAAAGGTGTCGCTTCACTCTGCGGCACCTCGCATACCTTTCCAAACATCTCAGATGATGATGCTTGATAGAAGCGAATATCCGAATCTACCATACGTATTGCATCGAGTAGTCTCGTTACCCCTAACGCGGTCGTCTCACCAGTCAGAACCGGCTGTCCCCAGGATGTTTGTACAAAAGATTGAGCGGCTAAGTTGTACACTTCCGTGGGCCGATGCTCCCTAAGGATGGACATCATGGAAACCTCATCCAAGAGATCACCGCTCACCAAAGTTATCGAATCCTGTATATGAGATATCCTTTCGAAGCCGACCGTCGATGATCTTCTCATCATCCCGACCACTTCGTAACCCATGGAAAGCAAAAACTCCGCAAGATACGAACCGTCTTGCCCCGTTATTCCTGTAATTAAAGCCCTTTTAGGAGACAAATGGATGACCCTTCTCTTTTTGTAATCGAAGTAATGTTAGCGCTTACCGACAAATGTCAATACTAAAGCACATTTTGCATCCTTCATGATATAAATGTCACGGTAAATTAGAGCTTTAACCAGCAGACCGCATGCCATGACAGTATCGTAAAAAACCGCTAGTGTATATCAAAGTTAAACTCTAGGGGATCAGCATGCAAGATGCTACCAATCGAAGCACAACTCACAAGGTTAGAACTAGGTCCGTTCGACTGAGTGCTTCAGATAGAAGAGAGATGTTAATGGACGTTGCTATCTCAACCTTTAGCAAAAAAGGATACCATGCAACAACGATGGAAGAGATCGCCATCGCGGCCGGCGTCACCAAACCAGTCATTTATCAGCACTTCAACTCGAAACGAGACCTCTACGCAGCTATTCTAATAAGAGTAAAGAGCGATCTGGAAACTGCTTTACAGACCTCCAACACCACCTTTAACACCAAAAGGGAACGATTTGAAAGCGGGTTTGAAGCCTATTTTAAGTTCGTTTACGAACATCGACCCGCTTTTGAGCTGATGTTCTCCTCACGACCTCGAAAAGATCCTGAGTTTCGAGAGATCGTCGACTCAATAGATGAACACGTTGCGTCATCAATATCGATGGAGATCGACTCCTCTTTTGATGCAGACCATCGACACCTTATAGCAACAGGAGTAATTGCTTTGGCGGAAGGCATCGCCCGGCGATACCTTCGCGAGTACGGTCCCGAACTAGATGAAAACGGTTTTCTCATCTCCTTTGAAGAGTCGGTAGCATTTATTTGGGCAAAGAGAATGTCCTCGTTGATGTGGAACGGAATGGAATCGTTTCAAAGTCAGACTTAAACAAGAAACTCTTCCATAACTACGATATCTGACCTCCAACGTAAAAAACCAGTAGAACTCCTGCAACGCTAAGCATTATCCCCAACAAAAGCTCAATAAGTGGTGGGCCAAGACTCTCTGAAACCTCCGAGTCAATTTTGCGTCTAATCCAAAAGAATCTAACGGTTGCGGCTACGACCATCAGTACTCCCATGAGCACCATAGAAGCTCCCACTATCGCTGCAAAACCTGCACTTGCATGTGCTGTTTGTCTATGAAGAACAAGCTGGATATAGGCTACAAATATCGTAAATTTTTCTATCAGGAAACCGAATGCCATAAGTGCAATAGCGGTGCGGATCCAAGCGAGAAAGGTTCGTTCATTTGCCTGATGGTCGGATAACCCCTTTATCATGGGCATATCTTAGGAGCACACGTTCGCCACCTTCACCAAAAACCTTTGGAGAGCAATTAATCCAGGCATCGATTCCCGTTAATAGTGATTGGTGTGACTCGTGGGTCCATAAAGAAAAGACTACGGGATACGTTTTTGTAGACTAAATAGAAAAGTCTTCAAGAACCCAAACTCCATCGTCGTCCATTCGAACATCGTCTTCGTGTTCGATATGACCGAGGACTTTCCCTTCAAGATCATCGACCCTACCCCTCAAAGACCTAATGGCCCTCCCGAGCACGTCTGGTTGAGTAGTGTCAATGACTCCTGGTCTTGAGCGACTATGGTCGTCAACGATTTGACCGGGAACTCCAACGACAACTGCATTTGGTGGGACAGGGCGAACTACGACGGCATTTGCTCCAATTCGGGCTCCATCGCCGATGGTTATGGGACCTAAGACCTTGGCGCCAGCGCCAACCGTTACGCCATTTCCTACAGTAGGATGTCGTTTTCCTTTTTCAAGACCACGACCACCAAGCGTCACGCCGTGATAGAGAGTGACGTTCTCTCCGACTTCCGCAGTTTCTCCAATTACCACTCCTAAGGCGTGATCAATGAAAAGTCCTGGTCCTAGCTGAGCACCGGGATGAATGTCAACGCTTGTCCACCCTCGAACCAAAAAAGATAGTCCACGAGCCAAAAAACGATAATTAGCAGACCAAAGTCTATGTGCGACCCTGTATCCCCAGACGGCATGTACGCCGGGATAGAACAAAGCTACTTCCAATAAAGAACGCGCAGCAGGATCTCTTTCTTTTGCCGCAAAGAGGTCTCGCTTCATGTGGGTGAACGTGTTAATCATCGAGTCCCTCAAAAAGTTGCGTACTCAGATAGCGTTCGCCAAATGATGGAACAATAACTACTATCAGCTTTCCTTCGTTCTCCGGTCTTTTCCCCACTTCCAAAGCGGCATAGATCGCCGCACCGGACGATATTCCAACTAAGATCCCTTCTTCTTTCGCCATTCTGCGAGCAAACTCAAAGGCTTTGCTAGACGGTGCTTTGACAATCTCATCTATATAGTCTCCGTGGAAGTTGCCAGGAACAAAACCAGCACCAATACCTTGAATAGGATGCGGACCCTTTGTCCCTCCAGATAAAACAGGCGATTCTTCAGGTTCAACAGCTATGGCCTTGAACGATGGTTTCTTGAGCTTTAACGCCTCTGAGACTCCTGAAATCGTTCCTCCAGTACCAACACCAGCTACCACAAAGTCAACTTGTCCATCGGTGTCTCGCCAAATCTCCTCTGCAGTAGTTGTTCTGTGAATCTCTGGATTAGCCGGATTTTCAAACTGCTGCGGCATAAAGTAAGAGGAGTTTGACTTTACTAGTTCTTCGGCTTTTTGAATAGCACCACCCATACCTTGAGAGCCAGGCGTAAGAACCAACTCTGCTCCGTAACCTCGAAGAAGCATCCTTCGCTCTCGGCTCATAGTCTCCGGCATGGTCAGTATGCATCTATATCCTTTAGCAGCACAGGCCATCGCAAGAGCTATACCGGTGTTACCGCTAGTTGGTTCCACAATTGTCGTATTTTTGTCGATCAACCCTGCTTTCTCTGCAGCCTCTATCATGGCAATACCTATGCGATCTTTGACGCTATGAGCCGGATTAAAAAACTCTAACTTGGCGACCACCTGAGCCACGGAACCGTCTGTAACTTTGTTGATCCTTACCAGCGGTGTATTACCTATAAGTTCGGTTATATCGCTTGCAATCTTCATTGTCCCACCTCTTCTGCCGTTGTGCTTTCTTATGAGCAACACTCGTCAACCTAACAGTAATTCCTACTATTTAACTCAAGTTTATAAACAATTGGTTCTATGTGGGTAAAGAAGGGGCTTCTTTCATAATTTAAATTAATTTGTTCCTCTCAGTTACTACGAGAAGTCTCGCCAACAAGTAACAGTGGGCATATTGAGAAAGGGTCTTCCTCCGTTACAACCGTCAGTCAAGAGCGGTAAGAGAGACCTTCCTCTGTCAAAAGGAACTTCTGTCGCAGTGATGGTTGGATTCAACCGGAGGTGCCGGCAACTGTAACTATGGCGCGGATGGTTCCACCATTTGTGGTTGATACCGTAACCACAGCGATACCAGGTTGCAAGCCCCATACAGCGATCGCGACGATAGAGTTGTCTGTGGCGTGAGCAATAGCCGCGATCTCTAGTCTTCCCTGACCGTCGATGGTTAGACCAGACACGCCCCTGCGACAGTTCGGGGAAAAGCGGAGTATGATCGGGTGCCGCTGGCCTGCATACAATGTATCTGCAACTCTATAAGTGCCCGGGACAAAGTAGTTAAAGACGGACGCGCCAGCAGCTCCGCTCCAGAGCGTCTGACCGCAAATGACCATGGGAGGTGCGCTAGATGACACGTGAGGTTTCGAAGCACAAGATGTCA
>JAJYGA010000158.1 GCA_021785255.1 Actinomycetes bacterium | reverse complement strand
GAGAACGGATAGCTCCTGTTCTCGTGGATAGAGGCGCTCGCGAATGCTCATAGTGCTATTTTGCCTCGACGGTGTTACAGAGGTCGCTCGACCCCGCCCTTACAGAGGGGGTTTGCGCTCCCATTTGGTCAAATTTGATGGAGATGCGACGACCGTTGGAACGTCGAGTCACTTCTACCAAATTCATTCCCGTTCACATCAATACCATTTGAAAAGTATTTTTCGCCGGCTGCTCTAATCCGTATAGGAACCATTTGATCCAGGAGTTCATGTCACACAGATACCACGTAGAGTTAATCTGCCTCACCGAGTACATCGAAAGACCGTTTCGCGATCTTACGCTCACCGCCTTCACGGAAGTTGTCAGGATTGCCTCTTTTGTGCTCCCCTTCGACGATTTAGTCGTTCGTAATGCTCATCTCTACCAAATACGTTAGTCACTGGACCACATGCCAACTGGCCTCAATCATTGTCGAGATGAAACACCCTCCGCCTCGAAGGGCTTGGCCAGTGCTTAAGGCGCCATCATCATGTTTGTGATATTATTGCCCACCATACTTCGGCAGCTCTTAACTATACTTACCGGTTAGTATAGTCATATGAGTTCCTCTAACGACACACGTGAGCGACTGCTAGATACAGCGGCTGAACTGTTTTACAGACAAGGCATCACCGCAACTGGAGTGGATAAAATCGTGGCATTAGCCGGTGTATGCAAACCAACGCTCTATGCACATTTCGCCTCCAAGGACAAACTTGTGGCGGCTGTTCTTGAAAGACGACATTCTCGTCGGGCGTCAACGCTCGATCCATGGATAAGGTCACACGCCCATACTCCCAAAGAGCAGATCCTTGCGATCTTTGACTGGCTAGTCACCTGGAATGACACCGAAGAAGGAGAACGCGGTTGCGCATTTATCAATGCTGCCGCTGAGATAGTCGGACCCGATCACCCCGCCCGTGAGGTAGCCAGAAAGCATAAACTCTGGATGCGTGAGTATCTAGCAAGCCTTGCCAGAGAGATGGGATGCTCTGATTCAATACGCCTGGGATCCGATCTAATGCTGCTGATAGATGGCGCAAATGCCCGGATGACTGTAGAAGGTGACAGAACTGCCGCATTAGACGCCAAGCGGCTGGCAGCTGTCGTTATCGATGCCTATCAGAGTAGGCAAGCATGAAGTCCTCTCGGCGAGCGGATCGAGCCCTAGTTGATGATAATAGGACCCCTGGTTCAAACTTAAGAACTGCTCTGGGCTTAGCGCCAGGGTCAGCGGTCGCAATAGGATTAGCACGGTTCGCTTATGCTTTATTGCTTCCTTCTATGCGATCTAATCTGCATTGGTCATTTGCCTTGGCAGGTGCGATGAACACTGCGAATGCTCTTGGGTACCTCATTGGCGCATTGCTTACAGCGGTCTTGATCAGACGGTTCGGGTCACGTCAGGTTTTCATTGCCAGCCTTGGCGTAACCGTGGTAACGCTTGTACTCACTGGCGCTAGCAGTAATACGTTAGTATTGGTTGCCCTACGTGCAACTGCCGGCATGTCTGGAGCAATCACCTTCATTGCAGGTGCAGGTCTAGTCGTAATGGCGTCATCTAACACCTCCTCGAGACAATCAACCAAACTTCTGGGCATATACTTCGCTGGAGGTGGAGCAGCAATTATCGCAACGGGTCTGGTAATCCCCTATCTGCTTTCTGTGACAACCTCAGCTGATGGATGGCGGTGGGGATGGGCCCTTCTGGCAGGACTTGGAGCAGTATCTTTTGTCATCTCTACACGAACAGCTTTAGCATGTGCTGATCCTCCAAAACCTCCAGCTGGACAGAGACGTTGGCCGGTTGGTCGCCTCGGTCCTATCTTGTTGTCTTATGCTCTTTTTGGGGCTGGTTATATTGCGTATATGACGTTTATAGTGGCATTTCTAAAAGATCACGGCATGGGTCCAGGAGGAGTTACGGCTTTTTGGGTGGTACTCGGAGCATCTTCAATCATCGGTGCTTTTGCATGGGCACGACCAATATCTAGGCTCCGCGGCGGGTTCGGGTTGGTTATGATTTTATCCGTGATCAGTATCGGCGCGATGTTGCCGTTGCTGTCACGATCCTCAGTAGCATCGCTCGGCTCTGCTGTAGTTTTCGGAGGATCGTTCCTGTCAACCATAACGGCTGTAACAGCCGTTTCCCGCCGTGCGCTCGAGCCCCATCATTGGACTCCAGCAATTGCAGGACTGACCGTCGCGTTCGCTCTTGGTCAATGCCTCGGCCCTATCCTTGCAGGTGTGTTGTCTGATGGACCGGCGGGATTGAGTGTCGGACTCACACTTTCAGTTACTGTACTGTTACTAGCTACCGTTGTCGCTTCTACTCAGAAACACTACGAAAGACCCGGCCACTCTCGCCTCGTCGCCACGGATCAGTCCGACCCGACCTGAAAGGCGAAAGTTCGCATGCTTTGGATACCAAAACAACGTAGGCACCAAAGGGTGCCACATCTGTCCACCACATGGCGGTGAGATTGCTTTACGCTCGAGCGCCTCTAATTTTCAGCAGTTTTCTAATAGAGTAACCAAGTGTAACCACACCCACGAGGACTAACAGTGATCCCTCTTTTAAAAGTGCAGGCCAGTTGGGCTTAGGCTGACCTACATCTCTTCCATGTGATGGGTTTTGTGGATCATAAAGTACCGTTCTTGAGGTTCCTCGAACCGCCTTCACCGGCGATGTTAGGTCTTTGACCAGATAACTACTGCCTTTTGCTCTATAGCAGACCGACGCTTGGAACAGTACCGGAGAAGAACCAGAGATCTTGTCTACGTGACAAATGTGACCAGTTACACGACTCCAGTCAGAAGGTGCCGTTACCTGGCCACGGTCGTAAAGCGAGATCGAAACAAAAGCAAGTCCGCTGGCAAAAATACCCATGCCAACTACACTCAGGAGCACTAGCAGAACTAGCTTACGTCGCTTGTTCAAGAACACTCTTCAACTCCGTTAAAAGTAATTGCTGCTTAACGACGGCTAGGCTTCCGACACTTAGAACATCAAAGAATATGGAGCTTCCCTGCATTCCCAGCAGCGTGACCTGCACTATGATAATCAATTTAAGGGGAAAGATGTCGACAATTAGGACACACACCTTTAAAGATAATCTCAAAACTGAAGACATCAAAGCCAAAACGTTCGGACTCTGGCAAGATCACACCGTCTTCTCCAAGTGGGTAGACATCTTTGAGGAGTTGGCATCTCGTACATAATAAGTGGTGATGATTCATCACCACATTCGGATCGTAACGTTTGACTCCGTCCTCTGCCGTAACAACCCGAACCTCGCCCATGGCGACGAGTTCCCGCAAGGTGTTATATACGGTCGCCTGGCTGATCTCTTCCAAGCGAGCTTGTGCCAACACAAATATCTCATCTGCAGTAAGATGAACATGTTCCCCTTTCAATACGTCAGCAACTACGCGTCGTTGTGCACTCAAACGCCAGCCTCGACTTTTCAGTCTCTGTATTAGATCGGTCCCGGACTTCTCTGCCAAGCTCATAGCGCTAGTATAGTAGGTTGTATAGTGACACAATATATCAATTCATTCTCTTATTAGAAACCCACTAATATTAGACAGAGAACAATAGTCAGTCTTTATTTTCATCATTTATTTGCACAAAATAGACACCGCTGCTAAACACTACCCCCAAGAATGCTGCTTCGTGGACTAAAGAAGAAAACATCGAGGAATTATTTGATGTCATCTTTTCCCGTCGGTAGGTGGAACGTGTAGGCTAGTCACAATGACGGGCAAATTTGCAGGTCGTTTTCCTGATGTCTCCACAACCCTACACATAACCTTGGATCCTCAAACTGGACAATGAACACGTCATAGCAATCACATGCATGGGCTCAACTGTCCAAGAAGTCAAGATCATATCAAATCGACGGTGAGGATAGCTCTCATCTGCTAGCGCAATGACCCCCTCGTTAACAACGATCAAGTACGCTGTCATCTAAATACGAACGAGTACTCATTGAAAGGCAATACGTTTAAGACAAACAGACTAAACACCCTGGGCCCAGTGAAGACATCACTTTTAATGTCTTTGGGGCCCGCTACTGCGCTTGGATTTGCACGTTTCTCTTACGCACTTCTGCTTCCAGCCATGGCTAAGTCTCTGCACCTTAACTACGTACAGGCAGGAGCATTAAATGTTACTAATGCAGCTGGTTACCTAATCGGCGCGCTCTCTGTAAATATGGTCTCCAGTCGGTATGGACATAAACGTGTGTTCGCGTTCTCCATGTGGTCGATTGCGTTGTTCTTGGCTCTGGTTGGCGTAGCGAAAATTTACTTTTTGATCTTAGTTATTAGAGCCATCTCAGGTTACTTTGGCGCTCTAATATTCATATCCGGTGGCGCACTTCTCGCAGATCATTTTCACAAGACCAATGAGGACCGTAAAAGAACCTCGCTTTCGTTGGGTCTTTACTACGGCGGAGCAGGCGTTGGGACAGCACTATCAGGATTAGGGATCCCCTATCTTTTAGCGGTAGCGGGCGATAGCAACTGGGCTTTCGGCTGGTACGTCCTCGCGGTACTTTCACTAGTATCACTAATTGCTACGTCGTTTGCGTTACGCGAACTTAGCAATCCAGAGAGTCGGTCAGTCGCCAATGCGACTGAAGTAGTCCCCACCAAGATCACAACAATATGGCTTTCAACGTTGTCCTACGGCTTCTTCGGGGCTGGATACATATCGTTCATGACCTTCATAGTGGCCTTTTTCCACGCCAAAGGAAGGGGAGTGGTTTTCATCTCCGTGTTTTACGCGATATTAGGGGGAGCTAGTTTCATCTCCGCCCCCTTGTGGTCTAGACCGCTTTCACGCTTAAAAGGAGGGCTTGGATTAGCTACAACCTATCTCGTCGTTTCTGTCGGTTCGATTCTACCTATCTTGTCCTCCGGTGTCATTAGCTCATCTTTTTCAGGGCTCTTGTTCGGGCTTGGACTTATGGCATCATCAACGGCTTACACGAAAATTGCGCAAAGAAATTTAAGCCCTTCATCGATCACGAAAGCCTTAGGGATAGCAACTGCAGCTATGGCTTTTGGTCAAATAACCGGGCCATTGATTACAGGAACCATCTCAGACAAGTACGGGGTAGCACTTGGCATGGCGGTCTCAACAGCAATTCTCGTCTTTGCTACACTCATTGCAGTGCTTCAGACTGATACCAACATACAATCATCGCACTCTTAGCATCACGCATACAAAAGCTTGCGTCTTGGTGCTTTGTAATCATTCACTTCGACCTGTACAGCGCATATGTGTTTGTCCTCTATCGTGTAGTGACCAAAGACCCTACTCAGATCAGATGGATGAGCATAAGCTTAAACATGTTGGAGCCGAAGCAGATCAAGAAAGGTTAGCAGTAGGTTCAAAAAGCTTCCAACCCTAAAACCAAGCCAGCCAGAGATGCCCCGAGAGATCGGGGCATCTGGTTTTAATATGAAAAATACACTAAACATTATTCCTTTTTGCGTCGAACTATAGATATGTAGCTTTTCCCAGTTCCACTTCCGAAAGGTTGATATGAGGAGCGTAGAAGAGACCCTCTTGCAAAGGTTTGACAAACTGTCGCCTTCCTCGAGTGTCGCAGTAAGAGTCCTGGAGGTAATCTCTAACGACGATGTTGGTGCAGCTGATGTTGCAATACTCATAGCCACCGATCCGGTGCTGACGGCAAAGATTATGCGTATGGCCAACTCAAACTTGTATGCAATGTCAGGGAAGATCTCACAGCTGAATGTAGCGATAGCTCTCCTTGGTTTAACCACCGTACAGTCCATTGCCCTTACCAGTGCTCTTCAAATCGTAAGCCCCATAGAAGAAAACGATTGGAAGCACTCACTCATTACGGCAATTGCCGCTACCTTGGTGGCTTCTAAGTTTGGTGCGGACATCGGTGAAGCATTCTCAGTTGGGATGCTTCACGACTTGGGAGCATCCGTTTTCCGGGAGTACGACAAGAGCGGATACCTGGAGATAATGAGTTCGGTAGATGATCCACTATCGCCCGACGGAGAAGATTCTCTTCTGTCCCTTGAGTTCGAGCGTTATGGAACAACCCACCCAACCCTTGGTGCTGCAATTATGCGCTCCTGGAGTCTTCCACCAGAGATGCAAGACGCCGTCAGATCACACCATAGCCATAAGAGTACTTCTGCATTGTCAAAGACGCTCCGAGTGGCCGATTACCTGGCATATCATGCACAAAACGGCCAAGACCTCTCCGCACCTATCTTCGCAGAGATCAGTCTCGATGAGGGTCTTGTTCTGCTCGAGCAGCTAAAAGAACAAGCTGACCAAAGCATTGCTATGATCATTTAGCTTCAGTTCTTGCCCCTCACTCGCCTACTACGACGTCTGGATGGATCAAAGATTCCGGCTATGTCAATGAAAACTAATCAGTACCGCACAACAGCGTTTGCCCAACGGGAATCCTTAAGTTTCCCACAGTAGGCTTATGGCAAAATAGAAATCAAATTCATACGACAGAAGGTATAGGTTAAGTTGCGCCTTATCCGAAGCTTTAGATACGCGACTGCATACGATGCGCTAATTCTGATTATCATCACTATTTCGTCTTGGATACTCGTATATAATCTGATTCCCGCTGTTGAATTTAAGACCTTTTACCACGCCGCCCAAGCCGTCACCATGGGCCGTTCACCGTACCCTATCCCTGGTAAAGGTACCATACGCCAAGGACACGCCTTTGTGTACCCAGTTACCACATTGATTTATTTCTTGCCTTACAGTTTTCTTCCGTTCAAAGCAGCCTTGCCACTTTGGAGAGTTACTGAACTTCTATTTCTCTTAGGAGGAATTGTGCTACTAAAGGGACGCCTCGGCATCGCCATATCCGCTATAGTTGCAGTTTCCAGTTTTGCTCTAACTGCACTTCAAGTAGCTTCCATAGAACCGTTGCTGCTACTTCTTCTAGCAATTTCATGGAGATTTAGAGAAAACACCTTCATCAGCACGATTGCTCTGGCTCTGGCCATTAGTGCCAAACTCTTCTTGTTACCCATACTTCTTTGGTTGGTTCTTACAAAGAGATATAAATCCTTTATTATTTCAGGCACGCTCATAGTAGCGCTGATCCTCCCCACCATGGACTTTATGCCAAGCGTTCAACGTTACTACGAGATTCTCCATCTTCTTTCAAATCATGAATCAGCCAGTGGACTTTCAATCGTCAGTACTCTGTACCTAGTACTTCATTCGCTAACCGCGGCATTTTGGACGACTGTCGTGCTGGCTATCGTATTCGCAGTGCTCACAGCTTACTACTATTTCCATCGGCCAAAATGGTGCACTGAAGAGTACCTTCTAGGAGCAATGATCATCTGGTCTTTAATAGAGAGCCCGATTACTTGGTCACACTACTACGTGCTAGCCGTAGTGCCGA
>JAJYGA010000138.1 GCA_021785255.1 Actinomycetes bacterium | reverse complement strand
GCACTTCCATTTGTAGTATTTGCTTTGTATGATTTACTCATGGCAGGTCAAGGGCATGGTATTGGGTAATTGCCGTATTGCTCTGCGGTAATGCAGAGGCTTCGTGGATCGCGGGGATTGGCATCGGGGCGCTTCTTGCCGGAAGGAGATGGCGAACTAGGGGCATTATTCTGCTTCTTCTGGGAGTTGGGTGGGTACTGTTTTCAACTAGCATCCATGGTAATAACAGCAGCAATGTAACTAAGATTTACGGGCATCTGATTGGCCCAGGAGGGTCCCATGTATCATCAGTATCCGGACTCGTTGTAGGTATATTACGACATCCACAGGGAGTCATCAGTGCACTGTGGGCCAACAGAGTAGACATTTGGGCAAATATATCGCCGAGTGGTATTATTGGCCTGGCATCGCCTTGGACTTTTGGTTTCTCACTACCGATTATTTTAGGCAATGGTTTAGTAAATGGACAGGTATTCATAAGGCCTTTATTCCAAAACGTAGCGTTGTACGTAGTTTTGCCCTTGGGCACGATGTTTGTTCTCGTGAAAGTCTTAGGGCGTCGTCCTTTATTGGCGTGTTCCATGGGTGTCCTCGCTGCAATTAATGCATTGGCGTGGAGTGTCACCTGGGGGGGGAGATCTTGTTCATACTTGGCTCAGAGTGCCGTCGGCTTCCGCTGGTGTTCTTGCTCGTGCTAATGCAATAATTCCTCAATCAGCAGAAGTAATAGCATCGCAGGGAATTATGGGAAGATTCAGTGACCGTAAATTGCTCTATCCCATTCCAGGGCTAGGATACTCTATACCTGTTGTTAGTCGCAATGTATGGTGGATTATTAGTCCGTCAGTGGGAATTGAAACCAACACAGTCATCGAGTCGAGTGCAGTCTTGGCGAAGGTTGCGCAGCAGCCTGGGACGAAGCTGGTCTTGAGCGGTAATGGCGTTTGGGTCTTTCATTGGATAGCGCCGCGAGGTCAGACATCATTTGCGGTTCCTGGATCAGCAAAAAATATCAATCCTTGGATGTTTCCCGGTAAGGCAGGAATGCCGGTACTCTCAGGGGACCCTTCGTCGTGGCATATTGCTGAAAGTGGTAAAAGAGGATATGTAGTCAGCGGAGATTATTGGAGGGCGACGCCTGGGTTATACGAAGCTCAGGTGACACTGTCATCTTCGACCACTTTATCAGTGGAAGTATGGAATACCACTGGGAACGTATTGCTGGCACGACGGATAGTGCTACCTTCACAAGGATTAGAAAAGATATCGATTCCTGTCGATGTGTCGCATCTTTATCCACCCCGTAGCTTTAGTGGTTGGGGACCTTTCCAGGCAAAATTCGGGAGCATTTTAGGTAACCAACTTGAATTGCGAATATGGACGCCTGGAGGAGGACGGGGAACCATAGGAACTTTGAAACTATTAAGAGCCTCGAGCAAAGTGCCGCAAACAAAATAGTACCGATATCTAAAATGAGTTATGGATACGTGAAGATGGGAGATGAATATTGAAAGATCTACCTCGATCGATTGGTGTCCTTGTTGTAGCCTATAATGCAGCATTGTTACTAGCAACATTAAATTGACCCTAGAAAACCAAGGGGATCAAAGCTCGACCCATACAAGGAGATAGTTGCAGGTTACGTCGAAGACGGATTGATCTCTGCTCCGGCAATATTGAACCGCATAGGACCTATGGGTTATACAGGTAAAGAAACAACTATACGTAATTACGACAAATCCATCAATGATACGCCCCGAGTGCCCAAGAAACTCGGGGCGTATCATAGCTATTGAACGCTTAACAAGCTCCAAATCCTCGGTGGTTACATGGTTCTCTCTTGCAGACCGTCTGGCGGCTATGATCTACTCGAATTTGTGTGCGTATCAATTTCTTTTTGAGCTAGGACCTACCGGAGTTAGTGATACGGCAGTAGTTGACCAGGATTAACTCAGACATCCGTTCGTTTGCAGGTGTGCTCTTGTGTATTGGAATCAGATCACAGGTGTAACTCCCTTGACCGAATGCTCTGCGTGTCATATTCCTAAGAGCCTTTCGTTTATCTTGTCGCAACGTGACCTGCGATATCCAATTTGACAGTAGTCTTCGGAGCATCCTAGAAAGTGCTAGGCGGCTTTTTGACTCCAGTCCATTTAGTAGTGGTATTGAAAAGGTCAATCACGCTCATGAGTAATAACGCGGTAATTGTTTAAGCCGGTCAATGTATCTCTGGAAAAGCTCTTTGCTGTAATACCACGAGTGCCCACGTGTCTCCCCTTGGCGATCAGTTGTGTGTTTCAGGAATTCATCTCGATAGGCGTTTTATCTGGTACTGTTCGTGAAAAGTGTGAGTCGTTTGCTAAAGAGATTGCTCATCATTGAGCGTGTAATTTTTAAACCTCAGTTCTCGATCAACTAAAGTTTTCATGTCTACACCAAATTTGCTAAAAACTTGTAGAGATTTCCTCTACGGTCTTAGAAAGAAGACAGAACTCATTTCCTTCAGGATCCGACAGCACTACCCAACTTGCATCTGGAGTCTGACCGACGTCCACGGGCTGGGCCCCTAATGCGTACAATCGGGCTAGTTCTGCCGCAGTTGTCGACCCCTCGGCTCGTAGATCTAGATGAAGACGGTTTTTGCCCGACTTAACTTCTGGCACAGCAAATATATCGATAACGGGACGACCGTGATCCGTAGATCCGATGCTTACTCCCGATTCATCTTCGTCTTGTACCTGGTATCCAAGTTCTGCGCATCAAAACTCTGCTAGCAGGCGAGGGTTAACTGAATCAATCACCACTGAAGATATGCGTAATCCCATGGTTTGATATTACTGTGGTCGTTTGTACGTGCCAACTGTTTGCGTCAGGTGGATGTTCCGGATGCCTGTTTCTGGCAGGGATGAGACCCTTGTCTTATGCTTTGTCGTTGGAGTTCGGATCTGTCTTTGGAGCTTATGATGATCTCTGGGAAGGTTATGACTGAGCTATAGGTGCAAGGCGGAATCACACAAAGAGTTACCCTTTGCCTAAAGTGGATGAGATCTTAGAGATCGCCGTGACCCAAGTGTCGTGTGGAATCGAACTTCTTGCCACTAACACCCCGTAACCGTCGGCTTTTCTTGTTGCTATTTGTATTTGGCAAGAAAGGGTTCAAGTGTCGTGTTCTCAGAGCACTACGTGCTTTCAAGCCGATACGGTCCAGAGGTCTCGATAGTATCCTTGGGTGCTGAGTAGTTCTTCGTGTGTTCCGTTTTGTTGGATTCTTCCTTGATCTACGACAAAGATTTGATCTGCGTCTTTCAGCGATATCAGCCGATGGGCAATGATAATGATGGTGCGATTCAAGGCAACCTTGTTTAGAGCGAGTTGAACTAAGCGTTCGGACATGAGATCTAGCGAAGAGGAAACTTCATCCAATATTACGATCCTAGGGTCTCTTAGCAAAAGGCGGGCGAACACTACCAACTGTTTTTCCCCTGCTGACAACTTCACCGCGCGATCACCTACTTCATAATGTAGTCCCTCTTTATGGCTATCCAAGAGGTGGCCCAAACCTACCTCTCTGCAGGCAGCTTCTACGTCTTTCTCACCAACGTTGTCCATCCCAAAAGATACGTTGTCGTATAGTGTTCCGCTAAATAGAAAAGGCTCTTGGGGCAGGTAGGCAATGTTGGAGAGATACCACTTGAGATCAAGGTCTCTTAGTGAGACTCCATCGATGAAGATGTTCCCGCTACCAACGTCGTAAAAGCGCACCAGTAACTTGGCTATTGTGGATTTTCCAGCTCCCGTCTCTCCGACAAAAGCTACTTTTTGCCCTCGTTCAATAGTCAGGGTGATGTTTTTGAGAGAGTAGTCAGTGGATGCATCGTAGGAGAAACAGACGTCCTGGAATTTAATCTCTCCTTGAAGGTGGGCAAGTGTCGTCGCGTTTGTTTTGGTGGTGATGGCGTTTGGCTCGTCCATGAGCTTGCGAATCTGGGAGGTGGCAACTACTACCTGTTGATACTCGTCGAAGTTCTGTGACAGCTCTTGTATGGGAGAGAAGAACTGATTGACATATAACGTGGCTGCAAGTAGAGTGCCGATAGCAAGTCCATGGGATTGTACGAGGTCTCCACCGACCAACAGCGTGATGGCTGTCGTCACGTCCGCCAAAAGCAGCAGGAACGGAAAGTAGAGAGAGACAGCTTTTTGTGCTGACATCCGGGCTGCTCTATAGGTGTCGCTTTTCGTGGAGAACTCATCGGAGGCGCTGGAGCTTTGGCCTAATGAGACAGAGACTCTAATTCCTGAGATCTGTTCTTGAAAGTTAGCGTTTACTGCTGCGATTCGTTCCCGAGCGCTTCTATAGGCTCGTACCGAGTATCTCCTGAACACAATACCTGCGCCTAGAGCAAACGGAAGTGCTGCCAACAAGACGAGAGAAAGCGTTGGTGACAAAAAGATAACAACTGTGATTACCAGTGCGAAGGTGACGATGGCAACAAGGGAGGAAACAAGGCCCGTTTGAACAAGGTTGGAAAAGGCATCGACGTCTGAGATCATTCGGGTCATTATGCGACCTGACATCTCCGACTCGTAGTACTCCATACCAAGAGAGAGAAGCTTTTTGAAGATATGTGAACGCAGGTAAAAAAGAAAACGTTCCGCTGCTATGCCCGCTATCATCTGCTCTAAGAGAACGACAAATAGGTCGATAATACTTACGCTTCCAAGAAGAAGTGCCATGATGGTGACGAGATGAAAATTACTTCGGACAACCCCACTATCGATCCCCTCGCGCAGAAGAAGCGGACCAGCCAGCGACAGTGCAGCATCTAAGGCTACAAAGATCGCGCCGAATATCAACCCCGTTCGAATACTTCCAAAGAGTCCTTTGAAGGAAAACTTTGCATCTATGGGTTTCAGGTTGATCTCTTTATTGAAGAGAACGGGCGGTTCTAGTGGCTCGTCAA
Source organism: Actinomycetes bacterium (assembly GCA_021785255.1). Classification (GTDB taxonomy): domain Bacteria; phylum Actinomycetota; class Acidimicrobiia; order Acidimicrobiales; family Acidimicrobiaceae; genus Ferrithrix. The sequence goes on along the minus strand of JAJYGA010000138.1, from coordinate 2,528 downwards.
AGTGGAGTTCGCTTTTTGTCTCATCGTGATTCGTGAACGTTTCGTCCAGTTCTTCCTGAAGAAGATCGTCGTTGCCTTGGATTAGTTGGCGGAAGAGATTGCTATCTCTGAAGAGTTCATCAAAGGTACCATCCGCAACAATACGTCCTTTATCAAGAAGTACGATTCGCTGTGCCAGGGTCAAGGTTGAACGGCGATGGGCGATGAGTATTAGCGTGTTGTTCTTTGAGTATGCAAGCAGGGCTCCACGTATCTCAGCTTCAGTCAGTGCGTCGATCGATGAGGTCGCATCGTCGAGGACGAGAAGTGGTGGTTTGCGAATTAACGCTCTGGCGAGTGCTATGCGTTGACGCTGACCACCTGATAGCTTGACACCTCTTTCACCGACAACAGTATCTAACCCTTGGGGCAGCTGGTTGATAAAGCTTTCAGCTTGTGCCGCTCTTATAGCCCAGAGCACCTCTTCCTCAGATGCATCAGGTATTCCAACTGTGATATTTGCTCTAATTGTGTCGGAAAACAGAAAACTCTCTTCAAAGACGACTCCGACTTTTGACCTTAGTTCTCTAAGCGAAAGGTCTTGGACGTTGATGCCTGCTAGCGTTACTCGTCCACTTTGAACGTCATAAAACCTAGGAATTAGGAGCGCTATAGAGGACTTCCCACTTCCTGAAGTTCCTACTAACGCTATCGTCTCTCCCGCATTTACGTTTAGATTCAGATCTTCGAGTACCTTCTGCCCGGGCTCGTATGAGAAGTTCACGTCTTTGAACTCCACATGTAAAGGTAGGTCTCCAAGAGGTTGGGGAGTAGCTGGGTCAACGATCATGGGGTTGATTTCAAGGAGATCGAAGACCCGATTAACTCCTGCCTGCGCCTGTTGGGCTATGGCGACAAGATTGGAGAGTTGCCGAATGGGTGCATCAAGTTGAATTATGTAGGTGGTGAAAAGTAAGAACGAACCTAGAGAAAGTTCTTTGTGAATGGCTGCAAAACCTCCCAGAGCGATGATCACAGCCTGAGTTGAAAGGGGGACCAGTTGAAGTATGGCTTGCAACTTAGCTTGTCTCCAAAAAGTCGTTACTCTGGCTTTGTAAAGTATGCGGGCGGAACGCTGTATCTTTCTCAGTTGGAAATTTTCAAGGGCACTGGCTTTTACGACCCCAATTCCTCGCACTGTCTCTTCCACGACCTCGTTTACGCGTCCTTTGTACTCCTGTGCAACCTCCGAGGCGGGTACGATGCTGCGCCTTAGACCTATGGAAGCTGCTGTTATGATTGCAAGTGAAATCGCTTCCACTAGTGCAAGAGGCCAATAGACGATCGCCATCACAACAAGTGATAAAGCTGCAAACAGGAGGTTGCCAAAAAAACGTGGCAAAAAGGCCAGGAGCCCCTGAATCAATGAGATGTCGGCATTTGCTTGGGAAACTAATTGGCCGGTTCTGAGCTTGTCATGCGCTGCGAAATCGAGCCTTTGAAGATGATCGAAGATCATCGTTCGCAACAGGTGTTGAATGCCAAGTGAGAGCTGGCCACCAAAGTATCTTCTAAGTACTGCTAACGCAAAAGAGACCGCAGCCAAAGCGATGAGAACGTAGATGTAAAACAAAGAATGACCGGGGGTGTTTGAGGCTATGGAGTCTATGTAGCTTCTTTCGAAGATAGGTACTAAAAGAGCGCTAATGGTTCCAAGTGCAGCAGTGACGAGAGCTATGGAAAGGTCTTTGGACCTCAACTTAAGGAGAGTTGCTAATCGAGATATCCAAGTACGACTTTCGGAACTGCCGAACTGTGTCTGTTCCACCTTTGATTCTTTAGTATCTATCTCGATCTCCTAGCGCAGTTATAGTGAACCAAGCGACTGACCTTTTGCAGATGTCTGTCGGAAAGTGGACCGCCAACCCTGTTACGACAGGCTGAAGTGTTTCGAATCTGTCTCACAGTCTTTCTTGTGTTCGTAAGGGTGAGTTTAGTCTAGTACCTGGGTGTGGAACGTATGTACTATATTTGTATCGGTCTTTGGGAGCACAGTACACAAGTACGCAGGTCATCATGTGTTTGGATGGTTCGTAACCTGAATTGGCCGCTCTTTATGGCTGGAGAAGTATCTGTCTCGAGTTAATAAGGTTTGCTGGGTGTTATTCGCATTGAGTTCACTGTGCTCATCTGTCCTTGGGGAACAGATAGATCAAACATCGTTGTTCATGATTGCAAAAGCGTAATGAAGCTTCAACTCCTGAACTATAAGCAGTGACAGGATCCGCTGGTTTATGGAATCTCCTGGACTTATCCGTCAACTTCTCGGCCCTAAAGGACCGAGCTTGCAAATCATAGAACGAGGCACATCGCTTGGACTCGTCTAAACGAGGCAACGTTAGTTGCGTGATATATGGACTCATGCGGCCTCTTCTGTGTCGCGTATGGTAGCGTGACTCACTACCCAGCTACCTTGACCTCGCTTTGAGATGTTGATAGCTGCATTCCAGTCGGCTGACAGCGACAGCCCACAACTGGTACAAAGAAAA
>JAJYGA010000080.1 GCA_021785255.1 Actinomycetes bacterium | reverse complement strand
CTCCACTGCATCTTTGATCACTGTCGTATTACATGGCGATATAATTTTAGGCCTCACCACCGTTCTGAACGATGTCTTGTTCGTCATTATCTTAATGGAGCTCCTTGGTACGGTCATTACGCACCTCTCTGAAGGTGGGTTCCAACTTCGACCCTTTCTTATCATCGGTATAATCTCATCGGTGCGGCGGATATTGGTACTTGGGGCGCAACTATCAACCACAAAACGCATCTCGCCGATGGTTTTCGACCATTCGCTCATTGAATTGGGAGTAGATGCTGCTGTTGTTGTAATTCTGACGTTTGCTCTTTATCTTGTTCAACGAATACGTAAGAACTCGAGCAACGAAGAGAACACAAACCTATACGGAGAGTCTGATTCAGCATCTGCGAAGACGTCAAGTTAGCTGGTTCCTACTAAGAGCATCTCAGGTCACTAGACTCATGTCGGCTGGCTGACCTAGCGCCAGTGCGTGCGGCTTGGAACTAGAAACGACCAAGTTTTTAATCTCACTTCTGTCAGTGTTTGGCCGGCTCAAGAGCGTTTGTGATGCTGCTTGTTTCCACATTGTTAGCCATCAATTGACATTACGAAACTCCGTAAGAGTCACTACCTCATGAGTGCAGGCCAAACCGATCTCCTCAGGTAAGAACCAGAGGAGCAAGTCCAAGACATCTATTTTGGATCTTTTGGATCGTCTTTACTGGAAAAGACGAGGTTGGCAGTTACCAAGAGACAAAAGATCTCAGATGTCTCTGACCTAGACCGCGAGAGGGATAAACCGGGAGAACATTTCGAGTGGCACGTCAACGCCTCGTTCAGATGGATCTGTGGCGTTGAACTCTCTGTCAGGAAATGAACATTTCTGGCGGAACGTGAGTCAGAAGGAAGATACCAAGAATGAGGAATGCTACCCAAAATGCGGCTTGCCGTCAATGAGGATCGAAGAACTAGGTAACTCGCATCGCCCTAACGAAGAGCATTTGCTGCCGCATCTCCCAAATACCCAAGGTGTTTAACGTCTTCAAGAATCACCTTCTACAAGATATGTAAATCTATGAAGCACCCTTCCGAAAGGAAGACTTCAGGTGTTGCAGTTAGTAAAGAAATGAAACTACTTCATTAGTCAGCAGTTAAACGACTGCTGCTATCTCGTCCTCGCTTGATACAGTCGCAGCCTGCTCCATGTCATTTCCAACGATACGCGTAAATGCTCCAAGTATCTCCTCTGTTGCAGCTTCCGGAGTCTATAGAAAGGTCTCTCTGATGAGTTTCCACAGCACCTTTCATCGTCGAACAGAACTCCTCTTACTGACCTTGAAATAAGTAAATTTGTGATCGTCGAGTACAATTTACCCATCACTTAGATTTAACCTAGCCACACCTCTACTAGTGGTTGGATGGTTGATCAAAGTTAAGTCGGGGTTTCCTCGCCGCTAACGCTTCATCCAATCTCCGCGTCGGAGTATTAATCGGCGCCGCATGTAGCTTGGCCTGTCCTTCGCTAGTTTTTGCAAATCCCGCAAGTTCATTCAGTCTTTCTGCCAGAACAGCAAGCGTTTGGTATGACTCCGTTTCAGTGGGTTCCATCATCAGTGCTTCTTCCACTACCAAGGGAAAGTACACAGTGGGTGAATGAAATCCCTCGTCCAGCAGAGCCTTAGCTATGTCTAATGCCCTCACACCTCCCTCTCGACGAAGGCCGTGCGCCGAGGCTACAAACTCATGCATGCACAGCTGTGGATAGGGAATCTCGAAACTCTCTGAGATTTTATGACGAAGCCAGTTGGCGTTCAGCACTGCATGTTGGGATACTTTCTTCAGTCCGTCTGAGCCGTTGTACAGCATATAAGCAAGCGCACGTGCAAGCACCACTGCATTTCCGAAAAAGCCATGGACCTTTCCTATGGATCTTTCCGGTATAGTCCAACGGTAGACATTTGCGCCATCGGCACTAACCAAAGCCGGCTTTGGTCCTGGCAGGTACGGTGCTAGTGCTGCCGTAACAGCTACAGGACCAGCTCCTGGACCTCCTCCCCCGTGAGGCGTGGCAAAAGTCTTATGAAGGTTGCTATGCACAATGTCAAAACCCATATCTCCTGGGCGAGATATTCCCATGATGGCATTCAGGTTCGCCCCATCGTAATACATCAAGCCGCCAACTTCATGAACGGCTTGCGCAATCTCATAGATCTCCTCTTCGAACAGTCCCAAGGTGTTGGGGTTCGTCAGCATCATGCCAGCAACTTCGTCATCGAGGACCTTTTTTAAATGTTCGAGATCCACAAGTCCGCGGTCGTTCGATGGGACAGTTACTGCTTCGTATCCCGAAAGCGTTACAGAAGCTGGGTTGGTTCCATGTGAAGAGTCAGGAATAATGACCTTCGACCTTTTATTTCCACAGGCTCTGTGATGAGCTCCCATGATAAGCAATCCGGTAAGCTCGCCAGCAGCACCTGCAGCCGGTTGCAAAGTAGCCTCACTCATCCCGGTAATCTCACATATGTATCTCTCGAGCAATACCATAAGCTCGAGCCATCCCTGAACCTGACGAGCCGGAGTTAGTGGGTGAACATCTGCAATTCCAGCCATGTTGGCTACCGCATCGGCGAATTTTGGATTGTATTTCATGGTACAAGAACCAAGTGGATAGGCCCCAAGATCGACAGAATACTGTCTCGAGGAAAGCCGCGTAAAGTGTGCCACGAGGTCACGTTCGGAAACTTCCGGCAAATCTATCGGTGTATCACGCACAAAGTCTTGAGGTACGGACTCTGAAAGATCTCGCTTAGGTACCTCAGTAGACCTCAACGAATACGCAGTTCGGCCTGCAACAGAGAGTTCGAATATAGTCGGTTCGGAACTCTTACCGACAAGAGGAGAGGAACTCGCTACTCCCCCACCGACGATCTTATTTTCCACTTCTTACTACCTTCTCTAAAGTCTCTACGAATCCGTCCATCTCATCTTGAGTTCGCTTCTCAGTGGCTGTAAGAATTAGACATTCCGTAGTAATGCCTGAGGAGTGTCTCACGGTACCCTTTACGCCAGCAAGATACCCTTGTTCTGCCATCTTGTCAATAACCAGATCAACAGCGATGGGAAGTTGGAAGCTCACCTCTCGCACGTAACTTTGATTACACAAAGTAACGCCGTCAATCGCAGACATCTTTTCTACCAAGTACCTGGTATTGTCGTGACATCTCTTTGCCGTTTCAATAAAGCCAGCTTTTCCTAACCACGATAGATATATCGTTGCCCACACCGCCATCAGTGTTTGATTTGTACAGACGTTGGAGGTCGCTCTTTCACGCCTAATGTCTTGTTCTCTAGTTCGAAGCGTGGTTACATATGCAGTCTTGCCATCAGTATCTTTCGTCTCTCCAACTAAACGTCCAGGTACCAGACGGACAAACTCCTTCTTGGTGGAGAACAGACCTAGATAAGGACCACCGAATGAGAGAGGAATGCCAAACGGCTGTCCCTCTGCTACGGCTACATCGGCTCCTAGCTCCCCGGGGTTCTTCAACACGGCCATGGATATAGGGTCGTACACGACAACCAGTAAAGCACCGAGTTTGTCAGCCAAGTCTCTCGCAGAGATAAGATTTTCTACAGCACCGAAGTAGTTTGGATACCCTACTACCAAAGCAGCTATCTCCGAGTCGCCTTCATAGTTGACGAAATCGGTCTCCAATTTATCGTTGAGCCGAAGTCTTTGAAGAGCAAGTCCTGTACCCTTGGAGAACGTTTCTACAGTTTGTATATAGCGTTCGTTGACACCTTCAGAGATCAAGATGCTGCTTCTCGAGGTTGCTGCACACGACAGATTGATGGCTTCGACAAGGGATGAAGCGCCGTCATAAATAGACGCATTTGAAATCTCTAGTCCTGATATCCGAGATATGAGAGTCTGAAACTCAAACAGTGCTTGTAGAACTCCCTGAGCCACCTCGGGCTGATAAGGCGTATACGCTGTGACAAACTCTGAGCGGCCACCTAGCGCCTTAAGCACCGAGGGGATCTCGTGGTCATATGCCCCGCCACCAGCAAAGGTAGTTAACGCTTTACCGCCTGTTAAGTTGCGTTGTCCTATGTTGAGGAACTTGTCGAGTACCTCGAACTCCGATACTCCCTTGGGGAGTCTAAGTTGTTCTTTCAGTCGAAGTTTTGGATCGACAAGCTGGAAAAGCTCCTCCAAAGACTCCATCTGGAGATCTCGTAGCATCTCTTTGGTTTCAAAGTCGCTATGTGGAACAAAAGACGGCATTAACCTCGTCTTTCCTTTCTTTGTACTAAGTTGTCAAAACCTAGAGACAATCCGTTGAGCCTTTGGGGTTGAGACTCTAGGAGCATCTCATCGTGTCTTTGCCACAAAAGGTAGGTTGACAATTTCAAAACTAAGCATGTTACCCCTTACATCTATCTCTACCGTGTCCCCAAAATGCAATGTAGTACGAGAAAAAATTAAGGCTATCGCTTTCTTGAGCGACGGCGAGAAGTTACCGGAGGACACCCACCCGATCTCGTTAGCATCTTTATGAACCGCCATGTGTGAGCGCACAGGCTGCCTTCCTTGGGACAACGCGCCATAGAGCAAAAACCGGGCACCTTCTTCTTTGTGTCTTAAAAAGGCTTCCCGTCCCACAAAGTTTCCTTTCGTAAGAGACACAACCCATTCGAGGCGCGCTTCAATGGGAGTAATCTCTCGTCCAAGTTCGTTCCCATGGAGCGGCAGTGCAGCTTCCAGACGGAGCGTATCCCGAGCACCAAGCCCAGCAGGTTCAACTCCTACACTGACCAACTCCTCAAAGAGGCTTCTAGAGCTATCTCCATCTATGCTGATCTCGACGCCATCCTCACCGGTATATCCCGTACCTGCCACTACGACATCTTCGCCTTTGTATTGAAAGTGGCCAAGTCGGAACCTCCCGACACCTGCTGCACCGGGGATAACCTTGCTAAGTGCTTCTCGAGATTTAGGGCCTTGAACAGCTAGAATAGAGCGAGTACTAGTAGTATCTACACCTCCAATACGGTCGATAACCCGCTCAGTATTGGACGCATTTGGCATGACGTAGAACTGTTTCTCAGTATCCCACCAGACGATTATATCGTCAAGCACAGATGCATCACTCCCGTCGAGGAGGTGAGTATATTGTGCTCGACCTGGTGCAATCTTCCCAAGGTCGTTAGAGAGATTGTGCTGCAAAGTATCGTACGCATCTATTCCAGATAGCGAAACAGTTCCTAAGTGGCTGACGTCAAAAACTACCGCACGGTTACGACAGGCCAAGTGTTCATGCACTGTTCCCAGAGGATAAGAGAGGGGCATCTCCCAACCTCCGAAATCGGTCATCTTGGCTCCAAGAGAAAGGTGTAAGTCATATAGTGCAGTACGTTTCAAAGTCACGAGTCGATATTAGCAGTGGTTTAAGTCTTGTTGTAATCAATACCTGCCATCAAAGCGAATAACAGCTAATTAGGGTGGAAGTTGACGAATTCAAACTGCCTTGGGCATCGTTTCAAAAAGCGAAGGTTGAAGAAAGTCAGGAGTCTGCTTCAACTTGAAGATGTCCATGTCAAGTTCGTCTCGAATGCTGTTGAGTGAAACAAGCACTGCAGTGGTTATCCTACCAGCCCTAAGGAGATCCACGAGTTCCTCACCATCGGCTTGATAAACCGACTTTGGAGACACTAACACATACGTCAGGTGTTCAGGAACAGAGTTAAAGGCGGATTTTGTCTGTGACAAAGCGCGTCTAATTGACGGCAGAGAGAGGCCTGCATCCAAGAGCCGCTTAACGAACTTTAGGGCCAAGAGATCAGAGTAAGAGTAGAGCCTTTGAGAACCCGAACCATTCGCGTCTTCGACAGACGGAACTACTAATCCGGTACGAGCCCAGTAATCAAGCTGTCGGTAGGTAATCTTTACCAATCTGCAGGCTTGAGGACCACGGAAACTTCTCGGTAGGGGGACCTCAGTGGTTGCCTGCTTCGCTGCAGTGGAGTTCTGACTATCCATCATTGTGCCTCACTTCTGTGAATTTCGGAGACCGTACTTACATGAGTGTTATTGATATCTTATCCACAACTTTATCCCCAGCGTGTCATCGGTATAAAATGTGTCCTCCTGAAGAGGAAAAACGCAGAGGAAACCTACTTAATGTCCTGTACTACGAAAAGTCCTCGGGCTTAACCGTATTCAAGAAATCTCTGAACTCTCCTACGATCTCTTCCGGATTTGCCGTCGTGTTGTCTTGGTCATCGTCTTGTGATATTTCATCTACGACAACGCCTTCAGTGTCAATTAGTTCTTCCGACACGAACATGGGAGCTCCGGTTCTGATGGCCACTGCTACACCATCTGAGGGACGACAAGAGACTATAATGGGTCCTCGCCCTTGGATAATCTCCATCTCTGCATAGAATGTGCCTCCTTTAAGCTCTGTGATTACCACCCTAAGCAGAGAGCCACCCAAAACTTCAATCACATCTTTCAAGAGATCATGAGTCAGCGGCCTCGGAGTCTCAAGTCCGCGTGCTGCAATCTCAATAGCCGATGCCTCTGGAGAACCGATAAACACAGGAAGCGTTCGCTTTGGACTCTCCAATTCCTGAAGTAACATTACGGGAGAGTTGGTCCTAACGTCAACTTTAACCCCAATTAATTCAACTTCGACCATACTTTGAATCTAGTCGGATCTCCGACGCGATGCGAATGAACTCGCTGGAGGAAAAAGTGAGTGACCTTTACGGACAAAGTTCAACGTGGAGGATATTAAAGCTGAAGGTACTTATCCAAGAGACGCTCCATGAAATATCCCCGCAGGCAGCTGCCTAGCGTTCGTAGATCAGACAGTTGGTCTTGAGCCTTGTGACGAGCCTGTGGATTCCTTTGTCGCAGCAGAGGCGTTATGACTTGCTCCATGAAACCAACTTCACGCTCAGCTGACAACTTGTACATGCGCAGATGCCTGGAACTCACTCCATATTTTTTAAAGACCAAGACCAGTTGCACGATTTCAAAGTCGAGCTTCAGGTAGTAGTGTTCCCCCGCTATTACCTTTGATTCTATCAAACCAAATGACTCTATCTCGTTGATCTCAGAGAGCCGTGCGCCAGTCAATCTAGAGAGCTCTTCGACTGAAAGCAGGTCCTCTCGGGTCACTTTAGGTGGCTCATTGCCAATTAAAGAGGAGGCCGCTGCGCTAGGTGGAGTCACAGGGAGGTTGAAGACTTCAGCATTTCTCATCGCTGTCTTGGGATCGGTCGGATCTAGATCTTCTTTATGATCGGCAGTATCTGGGGCCTGTGTAGAGTTCTCCAAGGATCTATGTTGAACAGCATGTCTGTTTGTCTTTTCACTACCTCCTTGTGCAAGCTGCTCCGTCTCCATATGGGTCGTTTTTGAATTCAGATCATCTCTTTGAGCTAGGCGTGAAACTAAATCAACAAGTTGACTCTGTTCATCCCCTCTGTCTTTCGTATTCAGTCCAACGTTGTCACTTGGTTCGTCTTCATGGTCTTGAAACTCCAAAGTTGGTTGCACAACAACGTCCGGTGGTTCCGCCAGACGTCCATCAAGAGTATCTTTAATAACTTTAAGTGGTAAGAACGAGTCTCTTTGGAGGTATAACACCTTTTTTAGTCGCTCAATGTCATAGGAATAAAACTTACGATATCCAGAGGGAGTTCGTTCAGGATCAATTAAACCCTGGCTCTCCAAGTAACGGATCTTGGAGATAGACACATCAGGAAAATCCTTCTTTATAAGGGAAAGCACCTCTCCAATCGACAAGAAACCTAACGCCTCAGACATTACAGATCTCCACGCATCTCTTTACTCTTCTTCGCTGTTAAAGCATACGAACGTAAAACGATACTTTCCTATTTGGAGTTCGTCCCCATGAGTTAATTGGGCGCCTTCGACACGTTCCCGATTCAGATAACTTCCATTTAAAGACCCTGTATCTTTTAGCTCGTAGCGGTCTTGGACCTTACGGACCTCAGCATGACGTCTTGAAACGGTTATATCGTCTAAAAATACGTCCGACTCAGGATGTCTACCGATCGTAGTGATCTCCCGATCAAGACCAAACCAAGATCCAGTTCCTTCTCCAGATTTGACTACCAGAGCAGCATCACCCCTGGGTACTTCTGATAAAGCTTTCAGGTATCTTTCGTCTCCACCCTCACTCAGCAAGTCAAGTTGTATGAAGCTGGAAGTAGTCTCGTCCTCATGAAGCGTAAGTGGCCGTCCGCAGGAGGAACAGTAACGCGATCCTTCCTGATTGACGTGTCCGCATTGAAGACAAGCGATCAAAGTAACTCCCCTACATATATATCTCTCTCACGCTATCGTACAAGATTACCCTCAACCTTGATAAAACCTTGAGAGTTTTTTTTATAGTTGCTGTGACTATATACCTAGGCTATAAAGCTCGCGTATTCAGAAGAACTCATTAGTGCTGCAACCTCCGCCTTGTCAGCGATCTCTATCTCACAGATCCAACCTGTTCCGTACGGATCCGTATTTAAAAGTTCCGGATTGCCTTCAAGTTCAGCGTTCACCGCTACTACCTTCCCTGACACAGGAGAGAACACATCTGACACAGACTTCGTTGACTCCACTTCACCAAAGGTTTCTCCACCTTTTACAGTGACTCCCACCTTGGGCAATCCCACAAAGACGATGTCGCCAAGGGCATCTTGTGCATAGTCTGTGATACCCACCCTGATCACAGCCTCATCTTTGGTAATTTCGGCCCATTCATGGTCTTTTGTGTATTTAAGATTCTCAGGAAGATTCATTCCTCGAATACTAGCGCATAGCAATATGGAAAGTATCAACAAACATGACTAAACATTTAAGACAGCGTGTTTTGGATCGTCACAAATGCCAGCAAAGGTCGAAACGATTATGGCTACGTCGTAGATCCAATCCATACATGAAGAACAGTCGAACGAATGTTCAATTCGAGTAACCTAGATGAGTAGGAGCTGAAAATGGATGATGAAAACATACAAGGTGACAGCGTTGTAGTGCCAGAAAATAAAGTTAGCGAGGAGATTGCGCCGACTTCAACCCCTGAGACTGCCATAGACGAAACTCTCTACGAGAAGGGGCGTATTGGAGGAGTAACGAGAACCTCGTCTCTTTTCATTAGTTTAGGCATCTCTGCTTTGGTCTTGATTCTAGTGCTTATATTTATATTGGAGAACCCTCAAAGTGTACCCATACGGTTCGTTGGTTTTAAGGGAAAGTTTCCCTTAGGCATCACAATTTTGTTCTCAGCCGTTGGAGGCGTCTTGTTCACAAGTTTCATTGGAGGACTTCGTATTTTGCAGCTTCGAATAAAAGCTAGACGCGGACAGTTTTGGGTACATCGATAGTTATATCTCTCGCAACATCGAAGATACCCACTCAATGGCGCGAGATAGTTTTTCAGCAACAGACGATTCACTATTTGATTCAACTGTCACTTTGGTAAGCGCGTCTTCGTGATCCGGCGCTACAAGCGTAAAGCCACCATCTGGGTCAGTAGTTCGGATACCGTCAACTAGCAAAACACCCTCGCTCGCTTCGGCCTCCAAAAGATAACGCATCAATGAACCCTTCAGCTCAAAAGGAGTATGGGTCTTAGCAGTCTTTACGAACATCGGTGGGATACTGTTGGAGATCTCTGCCAGCTCTCTGTTTTGGCGAGCTAGCACCTCCAGAAGCTTTGCCAGATTGAAAACGCTATCGGGTCCCGATACTACGCCTGATAACACCATTGAACCCAGTGGGCTAAGTCCTAGTGTAAGGGATTCGGAAAACTTCGGCTCTAGTGCGCTGCTGCTAACTCCGTTACTTTTGATGGACGCACTTTGAAGTACATCGTGACAAAGGGCTTGAGGGGTAGACTTGGCCCAATATGCCTCAATACCATGTTCTCTGGCTAATGCAAGGGCTTTGTTCGAGCTGTCGACGCTAAGAAATACTTGATCACCTGCTGTCGCTTCAGATGCAAATAGCTCCACCATCGCATAGACAAACTCCTGTCCAAGCAGAACTCTTCCTTGATTATCTACTATCTCAAAGGACTCGCCCGAAGGGTTGAAGATTACTCCCAGATCGGATCCAGACTCAATCACTGATTTAGACACCAGACTTCGCTGATCCTCGCGCACAAGAGCAATGGCTCTTCCGGTAGCGGCATAAGGATTAAAACTCAGCACCTCTGCGTCTAGTTTGCTCAACACGTTATGAAGCAGTAGCCCCACTGTTCCAAAGGAGTAGTCCATGACGATTCGGAACTTGCGTTCCCGAATGGCCTTTACGTCTACTAGGTCAAGAAGAGACTCTGCATAGTGCTCCACAACCCTTCCAGGAAAAGAGATGTCTCCAATCTCGGAGGACGGCATCTTTCGAAAGTCCTCCCTTGCCATTGCTCGCTCAATCTTTCGGATTTCAGATTCAGATAGTTCAGCTCCATCAGAACCAAAAAGTCTGATCTCCACCGCGTCAGGATCTTCCGCAAGAAATACACGAAAACCCGCAACGGCAGAAGAATATTTAAGGTGATACCGGGTCAGTGGCATGGGACCTACCTCCAAGTCAGACACTGACACCCCAACAGCGTTAGCACCTACCATGACAGCTCGCTTGAGCATCCGAGCTGTCTTAGAGGTATCCCTTGAGGCAACGATTACCGACCGAGGAGACAAGGTAGACCCAAGAGCCATACCAAGACGTACGGCAATCTCCGGAGACACGTCGATGTTTGCAAGTCCACTTAGTCCACTGCCAGAAAATAGAGTTCTAACTGCTCGAGATCCCCAAACGATAGAGGTATTGACGGTAGTTCGGGACTGAACATTCTTAGACGGATAGATCTTGACGAAGGGTTGAACAACAGCCTCTTCGCCAATGTAGCAGTCATCCCCGACGACCACTCCATCTTCTAAGGTAACGCCTCTTCTCAAGTCACAGTTGCTTCCAACTACGGCTCCCGTTACATGCGCCTGCGGACCCAAGTAACAGTGGTCTGAGATAACGGAGTTTTCAACTACCGCGTCCTCTCCAACGCGCGTTGAAGCTCCAAGCACGCTATAGCGGCGCACATGCGCCCCGGCACTTATTCTGACGTTCGGTCCAATAATGACGCAGTCTTCGATCTTTGCATCTGGATGCACCTGGCAGCCTGGTCCGAAGTAGACACTTGGTCTCACTTGAAAGCCATCGACTGACACCTTCACCCGACCATCTAAAATATCTCGATGGGCCTTGAGATATCCGGCCAAGGTACCCACGTCCTCCCAGTATCCTTCGGATATCCATCCAAATACCGGGCGCTTTGCGCTAAGCAACTGGGGAAAGACGTCTGACGAAAAGTCAGAAACGGTCTCAAGAGGAATATAGTCAAACACCTCAGGTTCAAGAATATAGATGCCGGTATTGACCGTGTCGGAAAATACATCTCCCCATGACGGTTTTTCCAAGAATCTGGTTACTGCCCCGTCGTTGTCGGTGGTAACGATTCCAAACTCCAGCGGATTTTCAACCCTCTGCAGAACGACAGTCACAGTCGCTCCGCGTTCATCGTGGTATTGAAGCGCCGCTCCCAAGTCAATATCTGTCAGGACATCGCCCGATATAACGAGAAATCGATCCTTCAGGAGCTCTCGGGCATTTCCAACTGAACCGGCAGTACCCAAAGGAGAGTCTTCCGATACATAAGTGATCTTCACTCCAAATTCACTTCCGTCACCAAAGAAAGTTCTTATAGAGTTGGAAAGGTAAGCGACTGTTACTATCACCTCTTCAAAGCTGTGCTTTACAAGAAGGCGTAGTATGTGTTCCATCATGGGAACGTTTGCCATGGGTAGCATCGGTTTAGGTTGAGTGGAGGTTAACGGTCTAAGTCGAGTACCTTCCCCCCCGGCCATTATGACTGCCTTCATATAATTCCCTATCAGCTCCCGTCTGAAGTCACAACTATCGCCTAACAACCATCTTGGTGGATTTGCGTTCCACTTGATCGTTTCCTCAGGGCTTTTACATAACTAAGTCCAGCGTAATATAGAACTACCGTTCCAAAGCCAGCGATCACTTCACCGGCACTATGGATATTACTACCCAAGACACCATAGTGCCCCTCAAAGATGAGAGCAGGAAGAGCCAAAAGTAGTGCAAATGTTCCAGCTTTGCCAACCCAAAGTACGTCCACTCTAGTTTTTTGCACAAAAAAGAGATAGATCATCAAAATCGATACAAGAGCTTCTCGCACCAACAGAGGGACTGCAATTATAAGTGGTAGATAGTGCGCATGGATTAATTCGATTGCTACGACGACCAATACAACCCTGTCAGCGGTCGGATCAAAAACCTTTCCAAAGGTACTTACTCCGTCGATACGACGAGCAACAAAACCATCTAGAAAGTCTGTGATTCCCATTATCGCTAAAGTCCCAGCGATGTAAAGTGGCGAAGTTCCTTTTTGCACTTGGTAGACAAATAGAGGTAAGAGTAAAATTCGAGTAGCCGTAACCAAGTTAGGAAGAAACCGCGGCAAAAAAGACTTTGATCCTCGAGCACTTGTCTTTTGCGTTAGGTTATCTTTCTTATTCATCGCAGTTCAGTTTAGGTCTAATATCTTGCATAAATTCCGAAGTAACAAAGCTTGCTTCTGTTTAACATCTGCCTCATAGGGAAGGCGAGGCAATTTAAGGTATTTAGGCGACATCTGCTTATTTAATATGCGCATGGCACATACCTACGCTGCTGTCTCATCCAGGTAAACTACGACGTTGACCGTCAGATGCTATGTTCTTCCAAATCGAATGCAAGTTCTACGTTCCTAGCTCCAAGTTCACGCGCCTTGGCCAGTGCAACAAATGGAGAGTTCGGATAGGCGATATGAGTCAGCAGAAGTTTGCCCACCTCTCCTCTTAGTGCAAATCCTACAGCCTGAGTCACCGTCATATGAAGATCTTTTGGATAGGTCTCGCTCTCTTCAATCCACGTCGATTCACAGAGAAACAGATCTGCCTTGTGGCTTAGCACTTCAAGCGACTCGCATGGACCGGTATCAGCAGAATACGCGATACTCTTACCCTTTGCCGTCAATCTAAGACCATATGTCTGAACTGGATGTGCCATGAGCTCGCTCGTAGCCTCAAAAGGGCCAATCTTAAAGATCTTGGACGGCTCAACAATATTGATGTTTACCGTGTCGCCTAGATCACTCCCAAGCAACCTGCCAAGAGCATCAACCGTCTCGACTCCAGCGTAAAGATCGAGTTTACGCTCCGGCACACAAGCAAACTGTCTGTAGTGATAGATTCCTACGAAATCAGCTATGTGATCGACATGAGGATGAGAGAGAAAGACCCCATCAAGATGGCCAGGGGTCGTGAAGTTATAGAGATTGCTCATTGATCCGTTTCCAGCATCGATAAGCAGTTGGTAGCCGTCATGTTGTAGTAGATACGATGAGCAAGCAGACGCTGGCGCCGGATAACTTCCAGCACTTCCTATCACCGCAAGACGCATCTGGGAAACCTCATCTCTTTCATCGGGTTCGAAGTACTCTTTAGCTCTAAATACTAAAGAGACAATGGATAACATCTAGCAAATAGATACTGAGAAAGTGTATTCTGTACTTATGCGGCTTGGTTCTGAGGAATAACATGAACTTACTAGTTTTCCCGCTCTTTCTTAGCTTTGTAGGGTTGGCGGCGGTCCTTTTGGTTCTTTCACGGCACGGAGCTTTTATAGAACGATATCGCTCTGAACGCGCTCAAGCTGGAGCGGTCGAGGTGGCAAAACTAGCTGCCAAACGTATTCAGAACTTCCCCAGAGTGGTCTTAATAGCCGTGGTAAGGCACGAAGAAACCTTGTTAATCGGATACAAGAAGGCCGAAGAGGTCACCGGGGTTCGGGATCTAGGCTCTAGACCCATAGATCGCCCAGAACTTGGTGAAACGATGATAGCATGGTTGCCCAGAGATGACGAACTTCTCGCTTCTACCTTGGATAGCTGGTGTTCAACTCGTGCTGAACTTTACATGAAGATAGATACTCAGAGCCGTATAGTACGAATATCCAACATGGAACTCGAATCAACCATCGAGCTGAAGCTCACTCCAACCTCTTCTCGCTAAGGGGTGACTAAGTCGATGTTGTCTCATGTAAAGATGCAACTGTGTGTCAATGAGTATATTGGAGTATATGGTTCCTGGACTTGAATACGTTGTTGCGTTCGGCGGAGGCGTTGTCTCTTTTTTATCGCCCTGCGTTCTTCCTCTCGTTCCAGCCTACCTCTCTGTCGTCAGTGGAGTCGAGACTAAGGATATAGTCTCAAGTTCCGCCAGCAACATGAAGAGGATAGCTATATCTACTGGATTGTTCATACTTGGGTTCGGTCTGGTTTTCACCGCTTTGGGCCTGACCGTTAGCGTACTTGGTGCATCTATTACCGCCTATAAACCGTTATTGATCAGAGTCTCTGGCATAGTCCTCTTAGCAATGTCTGCATTTCTTATCGCCTCCTTGTCGTTGAAGTTGCCTTGGCTCTATCAAGAGAAGCGGTTTCATCCACAGCTATCCAAGTTTGGTCTATTTGCATCTCCAATCGCTGGGATGGCATTCGCCTTTGGTTGGACACCATGCATTGGCCCTATATTGGCTTCAGTGCTTACAGTGGCGGCCACCAGCGGGAAGGCTACACAAGGTGCACTTTTACTGGTCTCTTACTCCTTGGGGTTAGGGGTTCCATTTCTCATAACTGGCTTAGCATTCTCTAAGTTCGTGGGTGCCTTTGCATTCATAAAAAGGCACTTTACCGTTCTCACGGCTAGTTCCGCTTTGGTTCTGGCAGTATTTGGCGTTCTTTTGAGCATTAACGAATTTTCCTGGATGACGATACACCTGGAGTCTCTTGCCAACTCAATTGGGCTGGGCGCCTTGAATAGGCTCGGATAGTGCGAGCAACAAGTCACTACGGCCGTCTAGGACAGTGAGATTATATCGTAGTACTGTTCATTCATGAAGTCTTCGTCACCTTCTGGAAGTAAAAGTACTCGCTCGGGATCAAGAGCGCGCACAGCACCTGGATCGTGAGTTACCAACACGACTGCTCCCTTATATCCTTTGAGGGCACCAAGTACCTGCGCTCGAGAGATGGGATCCAGGTTGTTCGTGGGTTCATCAAGCAGTAAGACATTAGCTCCGGTAGTGACTAATGCAGCCAACGCCAGTCTCGTCTTTTCTCCACCCGATAAAGTACCTATTTTCTGCATCATCATATCCGACGTGAAAAGAAAACTTCCCAACAGAGATCTAAGTTCCTTGTCCTGCATGGACGCCGGCGCCTTCCAGCGCAGGTAGCTATAGACCGTCTCTTCATGGTTTAGGGTTTCATGTTCTTGAGCGTAGTACCCAACAAGTGCACCATGGCCCAACATGACCTCTCCGGTATCGGGTGATTCCACCCCGGCAAGTACCTTGAGTAACGTGGTCTTCCCAGCACCATTTAGTCCAAGTACCACTACTTTTGAGCCACGGTCAATTGCCAGATCTATCCCCATGAACACTTCCAGAGATCCGTAGGTCTTACTCAAGAAGGTACCTTGCAACGGAGTTTTCCCGCAATGCAGCGGATCAGGAAAGCGCATCCTGGCAACTTTATCTTTAACTTTTACCTGTTGAAGAGAGCTTTCGAGTTTTGAAGAACGAGCATCCAAGACCTTGGCTTTCCGAGCCCTTTTCGAACTAGATCCCCGCATCTTGTCCGCCTGTCGGTTTAGTCTCAGTACCTCACTTTCGGTCCGCTCTCTCTCCTTTTTCGAACGATCCTCATTTTGCGCTCGCGCCTTTATGTAGGTGTCATATCCCATCTGGTACAACTCCAACTTCGAGGTGTTTGCATCCAAGTAAGACACACGATTGACGACATCCCTAAGTAAGTCAACATCGTGAGAGATCACTATGAGTTCACCTTTATGAGAGCGAAGAAAGCCCTTAAGCCACTGAATAGAGTCGGCATCAAGATGGTTCGTAGGTTCATCCAAAAGTAAGGTGGTCGCGTTCGAAAAAAGAATTCGAGCCAACTCAACTCTTCGTCTTTGACCTCCAGATAAGTTACCCAATGGTGCATCAAGAAGTCTAGAAGGAATACCAACTGAAAGACATATGGCTTCGGCTTCTGCCTCAGCCGAGTATCCACCCAGTGCAGAAAAACGATGCTCAAGCTCGCCATATAGCTTTGTACCAACCTCAGAGGTATACTGATCCTGGCTCGACATCTTTTGGGTTGCGAGGGCTAGTTCACGTTTAAGGTCTGAAAGACCTCTTCCAGAAAGTACCCGCTCGAAGGTGTATTGATTTAACTCTACCGACCTTGGATCTTGAGGCAAGTAACCAAGCGAACCGCTAACGGTAATGTCACCTTTGGCAAGTTGAGTCTCCCCTGCCAAAGCTTTGAGCAACGTCGTCTTTCCAGCACCGTTACGACCAACGAGGCCCATCTTGTCGCCAGCATTGAGAGTAAAAGTCGTCTCCTCCAATAGAAGTCTCGGGCCAATTCTCAGTTCGACTCCTGCTGCTCGTAGCAAGTATTTTCCTCCGTTACATAGTTGGTGCGTAACCGCTTAAGGCAGATCGTTAGACATTATTTTGCCACTAACGAAATAGATGATTCCTTGCCCTAAAACTGAAGATCCTAAACCCATAGGACTCTTATCACTTTTGGGTCCTTTTGATACACACTTAAAGTGAAAGTTTACTGCAAGATCTCGGTTTTGAGTCTTAACATATGACCTATCAACTCAACGAGGCCTAGGACCAGTTGAGTTGAGCCAACACTCCTTCAATATCTACAACTACCTCTTTGGCACCTTCTGGCGCAAGATATATGATCTTTCCACGAATCTTCTTATCAAATGTGTTACCGAGGCTCCATGCATAAAGTGCAAGTTGATAGCTATATCGAGGAAAGTTCTTACCTGAACCTTCAGGAAGAACAGCTGCTGACTTATAGTCAACAATTTCAACAAAATCCTGGTATTCAATTAAAAGATCGACAAAGCCTTCAAACCACTTTCCAGATTCCTCAGAGATCCTTGAAACAAACACCTCTTTTTTAATCTTTGCCCCACTATTGAGAGCCTCACGGACCGTGCCACACTCCATTGCAGCTTTTGCCATTTTTACGATGTCTTCTAGATACTCCATGCAGTCGAACTGTTTAGTTAGGACCTCTGCAATAATGTGGATGCCAGTGGGATCACTTAGATCAGCAAGTTTTAAGAGGTGGTGAAGTGCGGTACCAATCTTGCCTGGTCGGTTGAAGCTGTGAAGTTCTGGAACCTCATTGCCTTCCACCTCACCACCTGTTTTTTCAAAGTCGTCTCCCAGATAGCGAGACACATTCTTAGAGGCACTCGTTACGCCTACCGGTTCTATGTCGACCTTATAACGCTTCGCGAGGTGGAAAAGGGTGTCTTCAGCGTCTGAGACAATTTTAGAAGGGTTTCTTCTCAACTCGGCAAGTTCACCTTGGGAGTTCGAGAAGGTTCTGTCCTCATTTTTTTTGCCACCGACTCTCTCGATATAGCGGCGCACTGCGTCGACATCTTCAAAGAGATCACGTGTATCAGAAATAACTGGAAGTCCTTCAGTTGATAAAGACACAAGCTCCGCATAGGTCATCTTGGAGTTAAGCTTCTTAGTACTGTCACTTGTGGCATTGTCCTGCTGAGCTCGAAACAAAGATACGACAAGATGATCCCGGGCTCGGGTAAACGCAACATACAACAAACGCTTCGCCTCGAGCAGCTCTTCAGCTCTTTGTGCTTCAACATGGTCTCTATAGCCATAAGACTTCTGACCCATGAACGTGTAGACAACTTGTTCGTTCTTATCAAAGAGAATCGGAGTGTCAACGTTGTTTGAACCTACAATCGAGGCAGATAATGCAGAGACAATACATATAGGAAACTCAAGCCCCTTGGCTCCATGTATCGTAGATATCGTTACTGCATTTTCTCCATGATTTTTCGTCGCTGACTCCAACACATAGCTTTTTGACGAAAGCAACCTCTGTATGTAACGTAAGAACGATCCCAGGGTATCAGAACTGGCTGCGGTCCAACGAACGGCTTGACTCATGAACCAGTCCAATCTTTTCCACTCAACCTGCCAACTCTCAAGTCCCGCCGTCGCTTCGAACAACGAGAACTCCTCCACCACCTTGGCGATGCACATACTTACCGAGGTGTCAAGTGTCACTGAACGAAGAAACCCAAGTCGAGACAGGGCGCGTCCGATCTCACATGAACAGGAGTTAGCTCTCGTGTCGAGATACCTAAAGGTTCCTCGACATCTAAGTCGATGACTGGCCAACTGCTCATTGGTTACGTTAAACAAAAAGCTCTTCAGAACAGAGACCGTATTTAATTCATCTGCAGGGTCCCAAAGCGACCACAAGACTAGTAATAAAGTACGAATCAGCTGTGTGGAAAGTATCTCTACAGATACATCAAGAACATAGGGTATCCCAATACGTTTCAAAGCACTCTCTAGCTGGTAAAGTGCTATGCGCTTAGGAATCAGCACTGTAATGTCCCCATATCTCGCGGGACGCTCCAAATCAGTTAACTCATCATGTACGCTCCATCCCTCTTCAATGATCTTCATAACAGCAGCGGCTGTAGACTCGGCCTCTAGAGTTCTAAGCTCTGAAGTCATAGAAACTCCAACTTGCTTCTCATACGCCAGCGGCACTCTACCAATGAAAGCGGCAGAAGGACCGACGGACATCGACGTTCTCACTGCTCGCAAAGGCTCATACACAACAGTTTCTAAACTCTCCACGTCGATCTGGAATATTGCTTCACAGAGGCTATTGATAAACTTACAGACGCCCTCTGTGCTCCTGAAGTTCGTCACCAGCTTGACCACATCGCCTATCTCCTCGAGACGTTGATGCACTCTTTGAAAGACTGACAGGTCAGCACCACGAAACCGATATATTGCCTGTTTGGGGTCGCCAACCACAAAGAGACGTCCTGGAGTTATCGAAGCAGACTCCCAGTTCTTGCCAAAGGTTTCTGTGTGTGGGGTGGCGACCAAAGCAGCTAACAAGATCTGAGCTGGATCAGTATCTTGAAATTCGTCAAGCATTACCACTTTATAGGATCTGTAAAGCTCTTTCCTCACGTCAGTACCGACCGTTGGATCAGAGAGAAGTTCGATGGAAAAATCGATGAGATCGTCGAACGAAAGACATCCTCTCGATCGCCTTTGATCGCGATAGTTGAGGGCAAACTCACTCAGGTGAAAGACGAAGACTTTAATGGCCTTGTCAATTAGTGTGTATGCCCCCTCGGCCACTTCATCCGCGAACTGATTAAGTTCATCAACAAGCTCCTTTTTGGAACCACCCCAAGCACTCTGACGTCCCGCATTTTTAGGTAGTTTAAACTTCTCAGCATTAGTCGTCGCCTTAGGCAGTTGCATAAGCATCTCTAAAATGTCGGACGTAGCCGAAGTATCCAATACGTCTTCGATCTGCTGTTCCAACTTGACCATACAGATAAACAGAGAGTCGTGAGGATCGTTACATTGTTTCATACGCTCTTGGAGTTGCAAACGGTACTGTCCAAAGGTGCACAACAACGCATCTATAGTCTGATCGACCTCTTTGGCGTGAAACGTTGAGTCCAAAGAACTAGACCATAGACGCACCTTTTCGATGACCATTTTACTCTTGAGCAACCCTTTGGCTAAGTCTCTCAGAGAATCCGAACGTTTGGCATGCAGCAGAATTGAAAGAACGCTCTCGAAGCTACCGTAGGAAAGAATCTCTTCTACAAAACGAGACCAATACTTTTCAAAGTCGATCTCAAGTTCCACCTCATCCATAACTGTGATCTCCGCAGGAAGATTGGCAAGTGACGAGAACCGCGCTAGCACACGGCGAGAAAACGAGTGAATCGTTCCTATCGGAGCTTCATGCATCGAATTCAGTGCGGCCACGGCACGATTGTGCCTGGTTTCATCGACGTTGTGTATGTCTTTTTCAATACCCTTAAGCTCTGAAATTAGACGTTCTCGCAGTTCCTGGGCAGCCTTTTCCGTAAAAGTTATTGCAACTATTGACCGAATGTCAACAGCTTCATCCAACACTAGAGAAAGAACTCTGCCAACAAGAGCAGACGTCTTCCCGCTACCAGCCCCTGCTTCAACAAATAAAGAGGTGCGCAGATCCTTTTTGATACGAGTCCTACTTGCGTCATCTTCGAGAGTCAACTACTCTCCTTTCTGTTGCGCAACGGCTTTTACGTTATCTAGCCAAACATCTGGAACGGCAATCGAAGCGTTGAGAAGGTTCGACAGTTGCAATAACCACTCCCTTTCTAGATAAGGGTTCCTAACTCCTTTAGGGTTACAGTATTCGCAGCTAATATGTCGATTAGAGGCCGACGGAGATCTTCCCGCGAAGACTCCACTTAGTATCAGGCCTATCACTTTCTCGGCTTCCGACTGGGCGGTATTTTCAGACTCCACAGTAAAGTTCATGCTTATCTCTCTCTGTCCCACCGATACAGACGAGAACCAGTACTTGGCAGCAACTGCTTCAATTGGAACTTCAGCTAGCTTCGTAGCTGCAAGAGCATAGATAAACATCTGGAATTTACTTCCTCTGGCTGTCGGATCCTTCTCGCTCAGATCTTTGTAACTCTGCATAGATCCCGTTTTGTAATCAACAACAAGTACTTCCACATTTGAATTGATTCCCAGAGTTACTAGAAGATCCATCTTCCCCCTAAAGGCCACTGGAACTTCACCTTTAGTCTTCAAATATCCTCTGTTTAGCTCAATTCCGTCAAAACGGACCTCAGTTGCAAGACCTGTCGCTGCCGACAAAGGAACATGAGAGATAAAGGTCTTTAGCAGTCTCCTTACATGTGCTCTGGCCTTAGCAAGGTTGGCCGACTCAAAAGCCCGTCTGCCAGCATGTCCCTTTTGCGAGAGTTCACTAAACTTTGAGTTCAAAGTCTGATCGGCGATGTAAAACAATGCCTCTGGTTCCGAATCCAGCGAGACACCACCTGAGTTGGCGAACGGTTGACGCAAAACCTCTTCCATAACGGCGTGGATCAACTCACCCATAGTGCGCGGACTCATGTATAGAGTTTCTTCAGGACGTTCTGGAATCGATATGCCCAGTATTGAGTTTGCAAAAAATCCATAAGGGCATTTCACGTAAGACTCAAGTTGCGTCGGAGCAAGTCTAAGTATTCCTTCTCGGATGGGGAAGTTCTCAATATCAGCGTTTTTGGACAATGAAACGAGATCAACGAACTCTAAATCAAGATGTTCCAGTAGATCATGAGCTTTGAACCTTCGCTGAATCTCCTGTGCGCGCGCCAAGTAAGGCTCGACCTCTGTGGATACATCGATGGTAGAGATGGATCCTTCTTTTTTGGAAACTCCATCTATCAGCAAGAGTAGTTCTTTGACCGAAAGAGGTTGTCGCAACGTTCCCGCGTAAACAGGAAGTTTTGTAGACGAAGAGTCCAAGTTTACGATCTCATATCTATCATCGGTAACGTCAAGGAGCTGCGAGACTGATTCACTCACTTCTCCTTTGGCACCAACTTTTGATCTGTCGAAGGTGATCATTATCGCCTTACTTGAGCGAATTAATGCCACCAGATGAGCAAGAACACGTTCTCCAAACTCTTTTGATGTAAAAAGCGGAAGTCCAAGAGTAGCAATACTTGAGTCGTCAAACGAAGATGAAAAGCCTCCTCCCAAACTTGTCAATTGATCGTTGACACCTATCACGGCCACGTAATCGTACGTTGACCCTACAACAGACATCAAAGGAGCCACTGTAACTAGTTGTCGGGACTGCGTAGATGTCTTGACACTTTGTTCGAGGAAGTTCTCTAGCAATAGCTTAAATTTCTCAAACGAAGGTGGGATATCCAAGTCATCTAGTTCGCTCATCTGGTTTGAAAATGTCACAAACTCGTCAAGCCCATTAGCTTCAGCTTGCTGGACGGTCGACGCTTTTAAAGATCCAAGGATGCCTATCAGATACTCGATGACCGCTTTTGCCATCGAGGCAAACGTACCCCCTTGTACCTGATCATGAAAGACAAAACAGCGATGAACGAAGTCCTGAAGGTCACATAGCTGCTCCAGAACCTCCTGCATTTCAAGTTGTGTGAGAGTTCTACCAGCCAAATAAACTGAATGCGTAGCGCTTGTCCATGACTCTTTAAGGTCTTCAAGACGCGCCAACCACTCTTGTCTACCTTTATATATGTTTGCTTCTGTCGTAATCAAATCCCAATACTCGAAAGACTTACGCTTACTCTCATCCTTCCCGTTTTCTATTTGAGCAAGAACACCAGGCAACCTGTCAATAAAGTCGAGTCGACCAAAGTCAGAGTCCATCCAAAGCAACAGTGAATGCAGAAGTTGGCCAACTGGCAGCTGTTTGATTACAACAGATTGATAGGCATTGAAGAGAGACTCCAAAGAATCAGGCGAAGACATGTCGTCGCCGTCATAAGACCCAGAGCTCTCTTTCTTAGTAGCCATCTCCGAACGTAGAATCTCCCAATAAGGAAGATAAAGACTTGGTTGTGCAAAAAATAGTCCCATTTTCGACGGCGAATGACCTGCGTCTATGTGGGAAATCATAAAAGTCACCGCTGACCTTAGTTCATCCAAGATTTTACGGGCTCCGACGATCTGCAACTTGTTGCACTTGCGATCTGTGTCCACAAAAGACACCTCTTCATTGTCTGAGCAACGTCCAAGAGAAACCTTGGGGTTCACAGATTCAACTGTCACCTCCGCCGACTGCTCACCTAGAACTTCCCAAAACACCTTCAACGATTCATCAAAGAGTTGAGGGGCAAATACGACTAGTTCCTTGACGGAAGTGGAGTTTGACGCCACAGAACTTACTGCACATTCAAGAAGAGTTCGAAGATGAAAATATCGTCCATCTCTCAGTTCTCCGACTTTTTCTGCCAGTTCGATCAGTTCTTTTGAACCTCCAACTTCAACCAAGAGATCAAGGTCGCCATCTCGCAAAAGCGCAAGACGCTCAACGCTATGGACCAAGTTGGAAAGAACATTCGGATCAATAGCTCTCTTGCGTTGAAACTGGTCAGATGCTACAACAGCAGCTATGACACGGCGTGGACACCGAATACGACCCTGTTTCAACAGTGCGGCAAGGCCGTATTCAACTCCAAATTCCTCCATTGTCAAAACGGATAGGTTAATTGGATAAACACCGCTGCCGCTGACAGTTGATCTTGAAGCAATGAGTCGACGAAGCCACATCTTTGACGAAAACGAGGGAACTAAAACGGATAGATCACCTTCATGGGCTCGGTTCTCAAGAAGTGGTAGAGACAGACTGGCTAAAACCTCGAGATCGTCGCCCTCTAAGTTGGTAATTAACATCGAGTCAATAGTAGTGGTGAACTGTTACGGGCATTTGCAACATTAAATCTCGACACCGTTAGATCTCTCACCTAAGCCCACTGCTGCATCAAGGATATCGCTGGTAGTGGGATCAACCGGCGATCGCTTTTGTCAACTCGGCACTTACGTGAAAGAGAAATTACAGAAATTTGCATAAAGGTGACCGACCGGTCGGTCACCTTATATAGATTTAATCTTGGATTGGCGTTGGGGGGAAGCGTGGGACTTGGTGATTTTGAATTTTCGCATATTGATGTGCATGTGCATGAAGGTTATGGGTCAATTGCCTTAAGTCGTGAAAAAAGCCTGAACGCATTGAACTCAACTTTGCACTTTGAACTTTTAAAGGCGCTTCAAGAACTTCTGAAACCTCCCCACAAAGTTCGAGCCATTTTAATTACCGGCAAAGGACGAGCCTTCAGCGCCGGCCAAGACTTACAAGAGGTTCTTACTCCCAACAACGGAGAGGCTGTAAAAGTCGGAGATCTGGTAAAGGACAACTATCTTCCGTTGATGAAGAGACTCCTAAGTCTTGAAGTGCCTACTGTTTGTGCAGTAAATGGCATAGCCGCAGGCGCAGGCGCAAGTTTAGCGCTAGCCTGCGATATTGTCATAGCCTCCAAAGACGCGCGATTCCTGCAAGCATTCTCGAAAATTGGCCTGATGCCGGACTCTGGCGGAACTTGGTTACTACCACGTTTGATAGGACGATCGAGAGCGTTGTCGCAGTTCCTATTAGCAGATTCTATCGACGCTGAAACAGCTCTTGAACTTGGGATGATAGCAAAGGTAGTCGACAGCGAGGATCTTGAGTACGAAGCTGAAAAAGTGGCTAAAATGCTCGCCATCGGGCCCACGAAGGCTTTTGTAGCGACTCGGAAGGCCGTAGATCAGGGATTTCATATGGGTTTCGAAGAATCCTTGAACCTCGAAGCGGAGATGCAGAGCGACCTTGGTGCAACTTATGACTACCGAGAAGGCGTGGAGGCATTTGTACAAAAACGCCCTCCCTTGTTTATGGGTAAGTAAAGAGATTCTCAGATGGATTCCCACTCATTTATAGATAAAGTTGCCGTCATTGGCGCCGGAACCATGGGCAGAGAAATTGCCTTGGTAGTAGCTTTAGGTGGACATGACGTCGTTCTGATCGACGCCGATGTCAAGCAGCTTGCATCATCAACGACTCACATAGAAAAGGCATTTTCACGTCGTACACAAAACAAGGATGACACCCATTTAGTTGACGCTACTTTTAAAGACAGACTGCTTCTGAGCAGCCAAATCCAAGAGGTCACAGGTTGCTCTTTAGTCATCGAAGCGATAAACGAGGACCTAAACGCTAAAGCCGATCTCCTGCAAAGGGTCGATCTTCTCATTGGATCGGACGTCTTGGTGGCGACGAATACCTCTTCGATATCCATAACAAAACTTGCAAAACACATATCAAACCCTGAGCGTTTCATCGGTCTTCACTTTTTCAACCCTGCAACGAGAATGAAACTAGTGGAGATAGTTGTTTCGCCCTTATCTTCAAAAGAGTCGATATCACGAGCCAAGGACTTTGTGATATCGTGCGCAAAGATGCCAGTAGTCACAGATAGCCGTCCTGGTTTCATTGTCAATAGATTGGCTAGGCCCATATATTCTGAGTCACTCCTGTCAGCTGAGATAGAACTGGCATCGATCGAGACCCTTGATCTGCTGACCAAAAGCTCCGCTCAATTTCCCATGGGTCCCTTCTCTCTCATGGATTTGATCGGCCTTGATGTCAACTTTGCCGTCACCAACTCAGTATTTGAACAGACATTCTTTGACGAGAGGTACCGGCCCTCCAATCTACAAGACGAACTCGTGAGCGCAGGGTTACTTGGGCGAAAAAGGGGCAGAGGGTTTTATGACTACAAAACGCCGAGTTCGGTTAAGGTCTCCCCTATCAAATCTCTTTTCTCAGAGAAAGAGACAGAGGCTCGAGTTGTCGGAGGTTCCTTACTTGACGATCTCTTCCAACAACTACCTAAAACTAACCCAAAACTTAGCGTACGCGAGACTATTAAAGATGAGAACTACCCCTCTTGGAGAGGTTTACTGTTCAAGGACACTTTGCTTTGCTCCTTAGATGGTCTCTCCGCCACAGAGGTATCGGAGTCAGTTGGAGTGAAAGGCGTAGTAGGTATAGACCTTGCCTTTGATTACTCAAACTGTGCGTCTTTAGGTGTGTCACTGTCTCTTGGTTGCAACAAGACGATCGTCGAGGAAATAGCAGGTCTATTTGAAAACTCCGGTGTTGGTTTATACGAGTTAAAAGATATCAGGGGACAATACATAACACGCATGACTTGTTCTTTGGTCAACGAGTTCGCGGATTTCGTACTAAGGTCAAATGAGTCACCAGATACGTTGGATAAGGCATTCAAACTTGGATTAAACCAGCGAATATCCCCTCTTGATTGGTTAAAGAAACTCGGGCCGACATACTTTATGAACGTCTGTACACGGCTATATGAGGCTTTTGGTAGCGCTCGATACCATCCGTCTTTACAGCTGAAGATGTGGTCCGACAAAGAACGGCTCGGGTCATCAATTGAAGACTTCAACTAGGACAACCAGAAAGAACAAGCGATGGCAATGAATGAATTCGATAGCGGCCAACGACACGACACAATGTCACAACGGGTAGTCCAAGACATGATCACTAAAGATGCCCTATCCGAGTTATTCAACATGGTTGTAACCGCTGTGGGTGAAGGATACGCCGTCGTAGAGATGAAAGTCGATGAGCGAATGTTAAATGGATTTGGACTTTGTCACGGTGGAGTGATAGCAGCTCTGTCTGACTCCGCCTTCGGTTTCGCTTGTAATTCCAGGAATGAACTGACAGTCGCCTCATCTATTGCAATAGAGTTTTTGAACTCTGCCGCAAAAGACGACTTGTTGGTGGCGACAGCAAACGAGGTGAGCCTGAAAAGTCGACTGGGTCTATATCAAGTAAAGGTTGTAAATCAAAAAAGCGAGGTGGTTGCTCTTATGACCGGCAGGTCTTACAAACTTGAGGGAAGATACGTTGTGCAGGACGATCATCAAGGTGGTCTTTAATGGAACCCATCGTTACTGCATCACGGGCAGAGATTGAGGAGCTTCAGTTAGAGAGATTGAAGCAAACTCTTCAGCGTGCATATACCAAGGTTCCATACTATGGAAAAGCATTTGACGCCGTCGGCGTTCATCCCAGTGACCTCACTTCTTTGCAGGATATTTCAAAGTTCCCATTTACTAAAAAAAGTGATCTTAGGGACAACTATCCATTTGGCATGATTGCCACACCGTTAGATAAAGTGGTTAGAATTCACGCCTCGTCAGGCACAACCGGCAAACCTACTGTAGTGGCATATACAAAGAGCGACATTGAAAACTGGGCCAGACTTGTCGCTCGGTCGATAGAGATCGCAGGAGGTACTCGACACGATATTGTTCAAGTCTCATACGGTTATGGCCTTTTCACAGGAGGTTTAGGAGCACATTACGGAGCAGAAGCCTTAGGTTGCGCGGTCATACCCATGTCCGGGGGTCAAACGGAAAAACAGGTTGCAATGATTCAGGATCTTAAGCCAACGATAATCATGGTAACTCCTTCTTACATGTTGACGATCTTGGATGAAATGACAAGACAGGGCATTGACACAAAACGCCTTTCTCTACGAATCGGAATCTTTGGAGCAGAGCCTTGGGCTAGTGCAATAAAGGCAGAAATTAGGGATCGAACCTCAATGATTGGAGTAGATATCTACGGACTCTCTGAGATCATGGGTCCGGGAGTGGCGAGTGAAAGTGGTGCTACTCTTGACGGTCCCATCATATGGGAAGATCATTTCTATCCGGAGATCATAGACCCCATCTCCGGAGAAGTACTTACAGAAGGTGAAGAGGGAGAGCTTGTAATCACTACTTTGACGAAAGAGGCTCTTCCTATGGTTAGATATCGAACCCGCGATCTCACTCGTCTCTTGCCTCCTACATCGACATCGATGCGGAGAATGAGCCAAGTCCAAGGTCGTTCCGACGATATGTTAATTATTCGTGGCGTGAACGTCTTTCCAACTCAGATCGAAGACTTGATCGCCAAAGTTCCCACACTGGCTCCCCACTATCTACTGGTAGTTGATAAAAAGGGTCCCCTTGACACTTTGGAAGTACAGGTAGAGATTCGCGGTAACGCCGACGACAACGAAGAAAGATCCAAAGCTCAACAGGAGTTGAGCCACCACATAAAAAGTATGTTAGGAGTATCAGCCACCGTCTCCGTTTTAGCCCCCTTTACCATTGAACGGACGGCCGTCGGCAAAGCGAAAAGAATTTTAGATAGGCGGCCAAAATAACTCTTGGCGCTTGAGGAAAGGACTCTATATGTACACACAGTCACTGGACACAGATCCGCTTGCAAATGACCCCAAAGAAGTAAGTGATAAACGAGAGCTTGAGTTGAAAAAGCGGATCTCAGAAGGCTACGTAGTGGAGCCGCGAGACGATATGCCCGAACGCTATCGCAAAACATTGATAAGACAGATGAGCCAGCACGCCCACTCTGAAGTAGTAGGTATGCTTCCTGAGGGCAATTGGATTCTTCGAGCACCAACTTTAAAACGTAAGAGCATTCTTCTTGCTAAGGTACAAGACGAAGCAGGTCATGGCCTCTATCTCTATAGCGCTACAGAGACCCTAGGAGTGTCCAGGGATGCGCTTTACGAGGACCTCCTACAAGGAAGAGCTAAGTACTCGTCGATCTTTAACTATCCGACCTTGAACTGGGCGGATGTTGGCGTAATTGGATGGCTCGTCGATGGTGCTGCAATTATGAACCAGATACCCTTGACTCAGTGTTCTTATGGCCCTTACGCTAGGGCAATGGTCCGAATATGCAAAGAAGAGTCATTTCACCAGCGTCAAGGTTTCGATCTTCTAAATGAGATGATGCAAGGTACCCAAAAACAAAAAGACATGGTCCAAGACGCGGTAGATCGCTGGTGGTGGCCCGCTCTCATGATGTTTGGACCTGAAGATAGCGACTCCATACACTCCGAAGAGTCGAAAGCTTGGGGAATCAAGAAGAAGACAAATGACGAGCTCAGGCAGACCTTCATTGACGTTACCGTTCCTCAGGCTGAGACGTTAGGGGTGACGCTGCCAGATCCGCAACTCAAATGGAACGAAACCCGTGAACACTATGATTTCGGAAAGATTGACTGGAACGAGTTCTGGCGCGTTGTATCAGGGAGTGGACCCTGCAATAAAGACCGCATAGGGGTCAAGAAAAAGGCCTGGGAAGAAGGAGCGTGGGTCCGTGAAGCAGCAATGGCACACGCAATGAAGTCAAAAGGTAGGTGATTCAACTATGAAAGATAACTCTTTAGATGTGATGGAGATGCCACTATTTGAAGTCTTCATTAGGAGTGCGAACGGATTGGAACACCGTCACGTTGGATCATTGCACGCTGCTGATGCAGAGATGGCCATCACAAATGCTCGAGATGTGTACGTCAGGAGAAACGAAGGTGTCAGCATCTGGGTAGTCCCGTCAGAGTCCATCACAGCCTCTGATCCCGCAGACAAGGAGATGCTCTTTGAACCAATGAAAGACAAGATATATCGACATCCAACCTTTTACAACTTACCAGAAGGTGTGCAGAACATATGACCACCATTACAGATACGTCAAAGAGTTCCTACTTGTTCAGTCTTACTATACGACTGGCTGACAGCGCACTTATCGCTTCTCAACGAATGTCGCAGTGGTGTGGCATCGCACCTACGCTGGAAGAAGATATTGCATTAACCAACGTTGCACTCGACCTGTTGGGCCAAGCACGTCACCTCTTCAGTTATGCTGTTGACTTGGACGGTTGTCGCAAAGACGAGGACCAACTCGCATTCCTAAGAGATCCTCACCAATACCTGAACTACACCATAGCAGAGCTACCCAACGGCGACTTCGCACAAAGTTGTACAAAGTCCTTCTTATTCTCCACATTTTCGCAATGCCTCTGGGTATCCTTACTCGATGGCGAGGACTCGACACTTAGAGATATTGCGGCTAAAAGCTTAAAAGAAACTGACTACCATATCGAGCACTTCTCACGTTGGTTCGTCAGGCTAGGTGACGGCACCGATGTCTCAAGACAAAAGATATTGAAATCTATAGATTACCTCTGGCCTTATACGGCTGAATTTTTTGGAAACGATCGTACTCTCTCAAATCTAGAGGGGTTACTTCATATCAATACGGGAAAACTTCAAGCCGATTGGGTAAACGCCATCGAAGACGTTTTCACAGAAGCAGGTATTGATCTACCTTCAGATTCTGATTTTATGTCCACTGGCAAGTACGGAGTGCACAGTGAACACCTCGGACACATCCTGGCTGAAATGCAGTATCTTCAAAGGAGCTATCCCGGAGGTCGGTGGTGAATACCCTGACAAAGTACGACATCCTTAAACTCCTCGAGGAGATACCAGACCCAGAACTCCCAATCGTTTCTATCGTTGACCTGGCGATGGTGAGGGACATCGACGTAAATGACCAATCAATAACGGTCAGTATTACCCCCACCTACTCCGGTTGCCCAGCTACAGAACTGATTTTCCAAGAGGTTGAAAACGTCATCCGGAACGCTGTTGGGCCAGAAATTAAAGTTACGGTTAATAAAGTACTCTTCCCACCTTGGACTACAAGATGGTTAACAGCATCAGCTCGAACAAAACTGACAACATCTGGGGTCGCCGCTCCTTGCGACAACAAAGTCGAGACCAAAATACCAATATCCAAGAGAAGAACACCTCATCTCAACGCCGTAAAGTGTCCGAGGTGCGAAACCACCAACACGACAGAACTGTCACGTTTTGGTACGACAAGTTGTAAGGCACTTTATCGGTGTGATAACTGCCTTGAAACATTTGAATATATGAAGGATCTCTAAGTTGACACCAAAGTTTCATCCTTTAAAGGTCTCTTCGATTGAGCCGTTGACTTCGGATTCTCTATCAATTACATTTGAAATTGCCGAAAGCCTTAGGAGCGAATATACCTTTCGTCCAGGTCAACACTTGAATCTCCGAGCATGGATAGATGAAGTTGAATACAGGAGAAGTTACTCCATCTGTTCAGCACCTTTTGAAAATACGATAAGCATAGGTGTAAAACGCGTACGAGGCGGGATCTTCTCTAACTGGATTTTTCACAGTCTAAGAGTAGGTGACGAGATAGAGGTGATGACACCAGAGGGAGAATTCTATCTTGATACCTACGTTTCTCGAGGTCCGATTCTTGCCATTGCTTCTGGAAGCGGAATCACACCAATAATCTCGATGATCAAGCAGTACCTGAGAGACGTACCTCATACAACAGCGGTTTTATTGTATGGAAATAGAGATATAAAGCATGTCATGTTTCACGACGACGTTCTGGAACTAAAAGATAAATACCTGAACCGCTTTATATTCCTTCCAACGTTTTCAAGGCAAAGATCTGACGTGGATGTGCACAACGGACGAGTTGACGCCGACAAGCTAATTGCCGTTGAAGGTTTGGTAGGCTCCTTGAAAAACTTCGAAACCATATTGATCTGTGGACCATTCGACATGATAGAGACCATCACGAAGGCTCTTATTTCTCTGGGAGTCGACGAGGACTCGATTAAATACGAGCGGTTCGGGATGCCCAACAATGAGGAGACACGAACCACACGCTCTAATCGTATCGAAAGAATCGAAGGCGCTCGCCTTAAGATCATCTTCGACGGTCTTGAACATAGCGTTGTCTTCAAGGATGATTCGAGATCTATCCTTGATGCAGGCATTGAATACGGCCTTGACCTCCCCTACTCTTGCAAAGGTGGAGTATGTTCTACCTGTAAAGCTATTTTGTTGGAAGGAGATGTTACCATGTCGAACAACTTCGCCCTCACTAAAACGGACGTAAAACAAGGCTATATCCTCACATGTCAGTCGATACCTTCCGCAAGTACCGTCACTGTAAATTACGATGTCAGATAATCTTTCTTTAGCTGCACTTTCGCCTACAGAGACGACTCGAGAACGCATCAAAAATACAGCGGCTGCTTTATTTGCAAACTGTAGCTATCCAACAACTTCACTGGCATCTATTGCGAAGTCCTGTGAAGTATCTAAGTCCCTCATATATCACTACTACCGAGATAAGGCGGAGATCTTATTTGACATAGCTAATGGACACGTACAAAGGTTGCTATATATTGTGAACGAATCAAAGACAATGCCGTTCTCCAACTCCTCTGAAGAGTTGGGGTATTTAATTAGCGAATTTATGCGAGAGTACGAGACATCTTCGAACTGTCACTCCGTTTTAGTACAGGATCTCAAGTTCCTTCCGCCAGAAAAAAGCGAACTAATCCGTTCAGCGGAACGCAAAATAGTCGACCACTTCACCACACTGATAACTCTCGCAAAAGACGATGCTCTAGAGACAAGACCTGCCGTAATGCGTGCACTGACAATGCTTTTGTTTGGAATGATGAACTGGACCTTTACATGGCTCGATCCAAAGGGCACGTTGAGTTTCGAAGAGGTGGGTTTGTTGATAAAGTACCTCTTCATCGGAGCTCTCTCGGGTCAAGATGACTCTGTCAGTCTCTTGCCTAAGTTTCTGTGAGACTACCCGGATTTAGTGGCCCCAATACGCCGATCATCCAATATAGGCGAAAGGATGTCATTATGGGAACAACAAGAAGAAACTTCGCGCCAAAATTGAGAGTTCTAAGGTCACGGGACTGATAAAGAATTACGGGAATCACTACCAAAGAGTTCTGGAATGCTCACCAGGTGCATAGGTTCGAGTCTGCCAAGGACGCAATATTTAAACGCGTACAACTCCGTCTAAGCAAACTCACCGCGCAGTAGATACTTTAAACGAGGGACTCTATCTCAGAGGGAAACAACTCAGATTGTTGTCACGATCTTTCCAGTGCTGATGTCTGCGCAACTAGCAGTGATACTTAATCGCCAAAGCAGTACCCGCAACAGCGTGCTGAACTTTTGAAAGGCTAAATCGACCATCCACTAGCTTGAAGAGAAAGCGGTAGTCAGTGGTTTTATCCAAGGCAATCGCTCCCTGGCCAACGGGTGCGGTCGTGCATACCTCAAGTCCGTTTGGTGGAAGAACCTTGACACCTGGAGTCAATAGTTCGAATGGATTCGCCGGCCTTGGAGTTACATTGGATGGCGAGATCGCTACTGTAACATTACTTGGCACCTTGGTCCCGTAATCACCCTGAACAAGCAGCTCCAATAGTCTTGGGTGGAGCGTTCCATTGTCCTTATAGACGGCCACACTACCTGGCTTCACACTTGCGAGGTTACTTAGGTAGTAACTGATGATTGCAAGATGAGTTTTCCCCACGTCCAGATACAAAGGCGCCAACACGGTCGTATGCAGTGGTCCAAAAAGTCCCCCACGATACACTGGGTAACTTAGAGTATTCCAGTTCACTCCCTTGAACGCAGCCCCTGACGAAACAGACTCGGAAACGCTAGTCGAAGGCACAGCGGGTTGTACGGTCGAAACACCGCAAGCCACGAGGGCTATTGGAGAAGTGCCCAACAACAACCCGACGCTCGCCTTCGCGGCAACTGATCTCACCTTATTTACCTCCATATTTCGACTTCATAATAGGTATATAAATTCTCGAAAAAGAAAAGACAGGCTCAGCTATTAGGAGATCGTCCCTTCACCATATCGATGACAATCGCTACCATTGGGACATCCAGAAGTCGCATGATTCAACGCATTTTGTGATCCCCATATGCACTATGTATGTATTGTTCTCCCCAGGGCACTTGGGTAAATGGATCAGTGGTCCAGTCAGGAGCTACAGATTCCATCTTAGATCCAGGATTAGCCTGGGGAATTCCATATGCAGAACTTTCGTAGTTACAGTTTGGATAAGTCCCACCTCCGTAACAGACGTTCCATCGCCAGTTACTCTCATCTTGCCACAGTTGATAGAGATATGTCCACTGAGAAGAACTCCACCCAAAGTGAAACATGATCTCTTGGGCATAGGACTGAGGAGAAAACCACCTAACAGCCCAGATCGCGCCAGAGGAGTCATCATATATGACTACATTTGAGTCACTTTGTAAAGATAGATAGGCAGAACCCCCACCGATTCCATATGTTCCACTGGCCCAACGAGCTTGTCCAGAAGATGAGTAGATCACTAAGTTCCCGTCGCTTTGCATAACAACATAGTTTCTGGGCTCTCCCGCGGTATCGCTAGCCCAAAGTGCTTGTCCTTGGGAGTTGTACTCGACTAGATCTCCGTCGCCTTGCATGATAAAGGTGAATCCGTTAGAAAATGAACAGAGATATCCTCCTTCAGCTAGACCAACCCCTGGTGAAAGAGTCGATCCTCCACACCCGCCTCCACCTACAACAAGCTTTGGAGCCACAGAGACCGAAAGAGACATCTGAGTCGTAGTAGAACTAAGAGATAAAGCAACTAGGAGAGCCAGGCAAGGTACTGTCCTCTAAAAGATATCCTCTAACGAACTTCATCTCACATACCCCCATGGGCAAAACTTGATACAACCGAACTCTCTCGAACTCGACTTTTATATTACACAATCTATGCATGCAATGTAAGGTTGTGGATAGCAGTTGTGTACTCGGTGAGGCGCAGTGGAAGGTACTGAGGGGGTTAGGCTTAGCAACTATTCAGGTCTTTCAAACCGACCTGAGCCACCCGTGGTGGTCATGATAGCACAGTTACCGCGTAGGTGGCTTATCCAAGAAGTCGAGAGGTGTCATGGTATTGGAATTTCCTCTCTGATTGTTGTTGTTTTTCTTATTGGCATCCCGCCAGGAAACCCCAACCAGGTCACTCACCCCAAACGTTTTCCTCCACG
>JAJYGA010000134.1 GCA_021785255.1 Actinomycetes bacterium | reverse complement strand
TGCGGTGGTGTCACCGCTATATCTTCTTATGCACCAGATCGGATGGTTGGGTTCTTATCAAGCGTTGATCGTTCCTTATACCGCTTTTAACCTTCCCTTTGCTATATGGATCATGCGTAACTACTTTTTAGGTATACCCAAAGAAATGGAGGAGACTAGTCGAATAGATGGAGCTTCTCCACTCCGTACGTATTGGTCGGTGATACTTCCACAGTCTTTGCCAGGTATATTTACTGCCGGTGTGTTTACCTTTACCGCTTGCTGGACTGAGTTCTTAATGGCCTTGACGCTCGATAATTCCAACAAATATCGCACTATCCCTGTTGGAATCGCTCTTTTTGGTTCTCCAAACGTTGTTCCATATGGCACGATCTTTGCTGCTAGCGTGGTAGCAGTAGTACCAATTGGCATACTGGTATTTGTTTTTAGGAAGTTTGTGGTGTCCGGTCTTACCTCTGGCGCCGTCAAGGGGTAGTAGAGATCATATTGCAAAATATAGGCAAGGAATAATATGGAAATGAAGCTTGGGAATCCTCATGACTGGTGGAACAACGCAGTTCTTTATCACGTCTATCTGCGTTCGTTTGCTGATAGCAACGGCGATGGTTTTGGGGATCTTAGGGGTGCTATGGATCGTCTTGAGTATCTCTTAGAACTAGGTGTAGATGGCGTGTGGTTGTCGCCTACAACACCCTCTCCAAATGACGACTGGGGATATGATGTATCTGACTATTTAGGAGTTCATCCAGACTATGGAGCCTTATCTGATCTAGACGAGTTCATTGATAGGTGTGATCGTCTGGGATTGAAGGTTCTCTTGGACTTGGTACCTAATCACACCAGTTCCAAACATGAGTGGTTTATAAAGGCGCTCTCAGATCCTACCTCGAGGTATCGCAAGTACTATGTGTTTGCCAAGGGCAAACCCGATGGGTCACCTCCCAACAACTGGATCGATGCTACTGGTAGTTCGGCTTGGACGCTGGATCCGTCTTCTGGAGAGTATTACCTGCACAACTTCCTTCCTACCCAGCCCGACTTGAACTGGTGGAATGAAGATGTGCAAAAAGAGTTTGAAAACATACTTAGGTTTTGGTTTGACCGTAATGTCGCAGGCTTTCGAATAGACGTTGCGCATGGAGTATTTAAAGATCGGTTTTTGCAAGATGATCCGCCAGCGCCTGAGATGTCGAAGGAGTTCTCCCACTTTGGTTTGATTGAGACCTACTCCAAGAACAGGGAGGACGTGCATCCCCTTTACCGAAGTTGGCGAAGGATTGCTGACGCCTACGACCCCTCTCGACTGCTAGTTGGGGAGACTTGGGTTGGTGACTTCTCAAAGTTGGCGTCTTTTTATGGTAACAACGATGAGCTAAACCTAGCCTTCAACTTCATGTTTGTCTTTTCAGAGTTTAATGCAAAGGCCCTTTCGGAAGTAGTTGGGAAAACCTTAGCTGCGTTGCCTGTGGACGCAAGTCCTGTGTGGACGGGATCTAATCACGATATATCTCGTTTCCCCACAAGATGGGCTGACGGTGATGATGATAAGATACGGATGGCATTAACCATTTTGCTTACCCTCCCAGGCACGGTCTTTTTGTACTACGGGGACGAACTCGGAATGTGTGACGTGGAGGTTGCCGTTGAACTTCAGAAGGACCCTATGACGAAGTTGATTCCAGGTGCAAGATTCCAGCGCGATCGCGCACGGACCCCCATGCCTTGGCGCGAAGGTCCTGGAAGAGGATTCTGTGACCCTATGACGACACCGTGGCTCCCTTTCGGACCCGAGGATGCCAGAGATGTTGAGTCACAGTTGAGAGATCATGGCTCGATACTGAACCTTACTAAAGGTCTTATAAGACTTCGAAACGAAGCTAAAGAAACACTGTCGAGCTACGACTTAATTGAGGCGACTGAGGAGACCTGGCGATATCGCTGCGGATCTCTTGAAGTCATGGCGAACTTTAGTGAGGGAGTCCATGAGATCGAGACTGAAAAGTCTCAAAGGGTACTTTCGTCTAGGTATTTAGAAGGAGTCACAATTAGAGACGATGGCCGAGTTGAGGTTGGACCAAAAGAGGTAGTCGTGATAAAGCGCTGATATTGGGGTTGGTCATGTGTAGGTACTCGTCTTAGGGGGATTCAACGGTGAAAGGTCAAGTGAGATGGCAACGATAAGTTTGAGCGATATCAATAAGGTCTATCCGAATGGATTTCATGCGGTTCATGATCTGAGTCTTGAAATTCAAGAAGGAGAGTTCATGGTCTTGGTGGGGCCATCGGGATGTGGGAAGACAACGGTTCTTCGGATGGTAGCTGGACTGGAAGATATAACTGCGGGTGAGCTACGCATTGGTGATCGTATCGTAAACGATGTCGAACCTAAAGATCGCGACATTGCTATGGTTTTTCAAAACTATGCGTTGTATCCTCATATGACCGTAGCGGACAACATTGGTTTTGCTCTAAAGCTACGCAAGCAGTCCAAAGATGAAATTAGACGAAAAGTTGAAGAAGCAGCTGAAATTTTGGGCCTTACAGAATGGCTAGATAGGAAGCCAAAACAACTGTCAGGTGGTCAGAGACAGCGAGTTGCAATGGGTCGTGCCATAGTCAGGGAACCGGCAGTGTTTTTGATGGACGAACCTTTATCTAACCTGGATGCGAAGTTGCGGGTGAAGATGAGAGCTGAAGTGCGACGCATTCAAGAACGCCTTGGTGTTGCGACAATGTACGTCACGCATGATCAGATTGAGGCGATGACGATGGGTGACCGTGTTGCCGTTTTGAAAGACGGTCGATTACTCCAATGTGATATTCCTCAAAATCTCTATGACTATCCGATCAACCAATTTGTTGGGGCGTTCATCGGTTCTCCCGCCATGAACCTTTACCAAGCGGAACTTTTTGACGGAGGAAGGTTGCTGAAAATTGGATCCCAGACCCTTGAAC
Organism: Actinomycetes bacterium; assembly: GCA_021785255.1. Taxonomy (GTDB): domain Bacteria; phylum Actinomycetota; class Acidimicrobiia; order Acidimicrobiales; family Acidimicrobiaceae; genus Ferrithrix. The sequence goes on along the minus strand of JAJYGA010000134.1, from coordinate 33,071 downwards.
TCCCAGAAGTTCTACATCTTCGGAAACCTGCGCTTATGAGTTATAGTGGCAAAGCTATCACGGTTGGAATCCGCCCAGAAAGCCTCAATGCTGCTTCTGTGTCAACGCCGTCTGGTGCGGTTTTGTTCGTCCAGGCGACGTTGGTTGAAGCTCTCGGGTCTGAGCTGATGGTGCATTTTTCTTTTGATGGAACGGTCGTTAAGATCGAGAATGCGCAAGACGAAGAGCAAGAGATCTTGACCGGTGGCGGCGAAGGTGTTGCTCGTATCGACCCTTCGGTGTCCGTGAAGACGGGTGATAGACTGAGACTTGGCGTCGATATGGAACATCTGCATTTTTTTGATCAGCGAACCGGCGATGGTATCTACTAACTAGCTGGTCTTGCGTTCATCACAAACCTTCTGACTTCTGTTTTCAACAAGATGTAAAGGGATTTGAGGTTGTGAACTATCCTTTAGGTGTGACACCTATTGATGAGTACCAGTCGCTTTACCGAAAGTTTCGTCCTCAACGATTTGAGGAGGTTTTGGGACAATCTCACGTCACTCGTGCCCTGAGAAACGCCGTTGCGTCTTCTAAAGTGGCTCACGCGTACTTATTTTCCGGTCCTAGAGGTACGGGAAAAACTTCCACAGCGCGAATACTTGCAAAAGCCTTGAACTGCACCTCTCCAGTCCAAGGTGAACCATGCGACAACTGCGAATCATGTGTGTTCATTAGGGAAGGTCGCTCTTATGACGTTGAAGAACTAGATGCGGCTTCCAACTCAGGCGTTGACGCTATTAGGGCACTCATAAGCACTGTGGCGACGGCGAGCTATGGGAAGTGGAAGATCTACATCATTGACGAGGTTCATATGCTTTCTCAGGCCGCGTCTAATGCGCTACTGAAGACGTTGGAAGAGCCCCCGCCTCATGTGGTCTTTGTGTTGGCGACCACCTCGCCCACTAAGGTTCTCCAGACGATTCGTTCTAGGACTCAGCACTTCGAGTTCCACCTGTTGGACAACGAAGTTGCCGATCAGTTGTTGATGTCGATCAGTAGTCGTGGGGAACTAAACGTCGACCCGGCGATCTTATCTTGGTCGAAGAAGAAGGGCAAGGGATCGGCGCGAGATACTTTGAGCTTCTTAGACCAGGCTCTGGCACTGGGAGAGATTCCCAGAGATGATGAGCAGGAAGAACTTTTAGGCTTGACCTTTGATGTGGTATCTGGGAACACAGAGAGAGCCATCAGTTCCATTGAACGATTAGCCGAAGCTGGCATGGAACCGTTGGATATTGCAAATGCAATAGTGTTACTTTGTCGTGAGGCGTTCTTGGAGCGTTTAGGGGTCGTAGGAGTTGACTCCCAACTAGCAGTTAAGATGAGCAATGAAGCTTCGGTGCCTTCGCTTTCTTCTCTAACGAAGGTGATGGAGTCCCTTGGCAAGACTTCTTTGTCAATGAAAGACGGAATAGATCCTCTCGCAGTGTTAGAGGTCGCAGTGCTGTCTCTTGGTGAAACAACCAACTCCACGTCGGTTAAAGAAAGTCCCAACACTAGCGAAGCCATTGCGCAGATGCGAAGGAGACTTGAAGAGCTTGAAGAAGAGGTTAGTACTCTTAGTAAGGTGATACGGGCTCTTTCAAGCTCTGACGCTCGAAACGCTACTGACACAACCTGGGCAGCACCAAAGAGTCCTTCGAGGAGCGACTCGATAGCGGGACTCAGAAGAGCTATTGGAATTAAACAAAGAGATAATACGGCTCCCTCGCAAGAAACCGGTGTCAACAGAACTGAGATCGAACCTGTCCTCGCAATGAGTTCCGAAAATAGTGTTGTTCCTGAAGTGCCAAGCGTAAGTGAGGTCTTGCCTAACGAGGTCTCAACTACTTTGCCATCAAAGGAAAAGTTAACCGTAGACTGGGGCAACTTCATCGTGGAGTCGTTGACTCCCAAACTTAGAAGTCGATTTCAAACAGTTCGCTTTGTCGATGTAGACGGTCTAGTCATTCGAGCAGTTTTCCCAAGCGAGGTCTATCTAACAAGAGCGAGCGAAGTCAAAGCCGATGTTCAAAGGGCGATAGCTTTATTTTATAAGATGGCGAGTGCGAAGATAGAACTCCGACTGGACATTGACCGACCTGAGAGCGGAATCGATCTAACCCAAGAGTCTCCGCCAGATGCGTCAGAGATGTACGATGCATTCCGCGGGGGAACAGTAATAGATGCTGTAGATCCCATCGTCACCAACGTATTGGAAGTTTTCCCGAACACACAAGTCAAAGAATATCCTAATGAAGACAGTAGGTAGCAGTTGTACACCCAATCGGTACAGACACTCATAGACGAACTTGGAAGACTTCCAGGAGTTGGACCCAAGTCGGCCCAACGAATCGCGTTTTATCTACTGAAGGCTGATCCAGAGAGTGCGCTTAGGTTATCGCGGGCGATCGTAAAATGTAAAGAAGTCGTCAAATTCTGCACTAGTTGCTTCAATCTCTCCGAAGACGAACTTTGCGAGATCTGTAGCGATCCAGAGAGAGACCAGAACACCATCTGTCTTGTGGAAGAGCCTAGAGATGTCATTGCAATTGAAAAGACAAAGGAGTACAGGGGTCTTTATCACGTTCTTGGAGGTACGCTGAATCCGATTGATGGAGTAGGTCCTGATCGAATACGCCTTAAAGAGTTGCTGGCAAGACTCTCCTCCAACGCTGCTATTCACGAGGTAATAGTCTGCACGAACCCAAATCTTGAAGGAGAAGCAACTGCCCTTTACGTAGCGAGGCTATTGGCCGACAGCGGAATCACAATTTCAAGGTTGGCAAACGGCCTTCCGGTTGGTGGAGATCTGGAGTATGCCGATGAACTTACGCTCGGACGAGCTTTAGTGGGCAGGCATGTTTTAAGTGATGGGAGCAGAGAACATTAATGCCATATGCAAGGCATTGCTGGGGATCACCTCTGATAGTTGCGCAGCAATATACGTGGTCATCAACTTTCTTGATGAGTCAATGACTATTTGATTTACATTTAATGTCAAATCGTATAGCGCTATGGACATGACAACGTTTTATCTTTTGGGGTTGCAGCTAAGGATACATACGCGAGTGTCTTATCAAATATTGAGATAACAGAGCCAGAAACGGTTAGTGATGCGACACTGTGACAAGGCTCTGCTCATGGACAGAGGATCTCTCAGTAGCCGTACTGAATGAGAAGATTTTGATGTTGTTATTTGGGGAAAGTCTGGGCATATCTGTTGCACCACGAATTGGTGAGGCATTTGTTGTCTTAGCAATTTCAGCATTTTTATGGAAAGGCTTATTTCTTATTTTTACAGAGCGTGAACAGTCTTTGTAACTCAGTATGTGGCTCCGCTAGCTTTTCTCGTCGATCCAGAACGTTTGTTCTCATAAAGTCTCGTGTCTGCTACGTGCAGAAGTTCGTTCGCAGAGGTGCCGTCTTGTGGGCAGTTTGCAACTCCAACGGACCAGTGTGGTAAGAGTATCTCATTACCCTCGTGATTTATGACTCCGTATTGAGTTGATGCCGTTACCCTTTTTGCGAGTGTTGCTGCATCTTCCAAGGAACCTTCCCTAGTAACTATTAGGAACTCGTCGCCTCCATAGCGTGCCAGAACATCTTCTGCTCGCAGACAGCGTTCGATTCGTTTTACTGACTCCTGAAGTACTTTATCGCCGGCGAGATGGCCGAATCTATCGTTGATTGCTTTAAACCCGTCAAGATCCAACAAAATCAGCGAGAACGTAGCACCGCTTCGGGATTGATGCGCACATGAGCGAGTCAGCTGCTCGATCCCGTAACGTCGATTCCATACATTGGTCAAGGGATCGGTAATGGATGTCTGCTGCACCTCTCGATGAAGTTGAGCGATGAGGAGTAGTTCTGCAACTGGGGTAGCTACCGCTTCCAAATATGCAAGTTCTTGTTCTCCGAAACTCTGCGGTACGGCGCGATATAGTATCAAGATGCCGACAGTCTTTCCGCTGGCTCTTAGTGGCAGGTAGGCTCCCGTTGCAGTCTCGATACTGTGTGATGCCCCATATCTGGGATCTGAGACTATATCCATGAACACCTGCGGTTGATCGTTTTCTAACGCGACCCATGGCAGTCCTACTCCTTTGGGTAGTTCTGTGCCTACGGGTGCAACCACGGGGACTCCTTCCCACGCAATAAATTTAAGTGACTCACTGTTCGATTCCAAAAGGCCAATCGTTGCTCCGGAGACATCGAGATCATCACATAGGAGCTTCAGTATGTTTTCTGCTGTCTTGTTGGGATCAAGGAGTGAATCAAGTTCTCTTGAAAGACGTGTGAACAAGCGCCACCCAGCTGTTCTCGCGGCGCTATGTTGTTCGGCAAGAGTGGGTTCGTGACGATGGATCAAGTCGTCTTTTGTACTTTGGAGATCGCCAACTATTCTTGTGACAACTTCCTTGAGATGAGAGACCAACTGAGGATCAAACTGTGAACCTGAACAGAGCATGATTTCATCGATCGCTTCTGAAAGCGATCTGCTTGATCTGTAGGGTCGGTCGTCGGTCATTGAGTCTAGAGCATCAGCTATGGCTACAATTCGTGCGCCAAGAGGTATCTCTTCTCCCTTTAGAGAATCGGGGTAGCCTAGTCCATTCCAGTGTTCATGATGATGGCGAATAAATGGTGCTGCACCTGAAAGAGGTAGCGCCTGGACGACTATGTCAGCCCCTATCGTTGAATGAGTCATAACAAGAGAGCGTTCTTCGTCACTCAGAGGTCCAGGTTTACCCAAAATTGACTCCGGTATACCCATCTTGCCTATGTCGTGCAGCAGACCTGCAGCAGCTATCAACTCAAGCTGTTCACCTTCGACTCCGGCTTGTTCTGCTAAGGCACGTGCATATTGTCGTACGCGCTCAGAGTGACCCGTTGAGGCTTTTTCTCTTGAATCGTTTATCTTAACGAGCATCTGCAACAGTGAGTCATGCATCTCCTTTTGACTCTCGACCAATCTCCGAACTACAACAGCAGAGGCTACATGAGCGGCCATCATCTGACACAGTCGCTCATCTTCAAGGGTAAACGCGCTGGCGCCGACCTTATTTATCAAATAAAAGGCTCCTTTGCGATTGTCGATTGATGTAATTGGTACTCCGAGGAAGCTTCTGATCGGAGGATGACCAGGAGGAAGTCGCAGTTCACCGATGTCTATTCCGTCGTCACGCAGCCGTATCGGGGACTTTGATAACGCTGTCCTAAGCAATAGTCCCGCTGCTGAAGGCGGATGACCTAGATGAGTAATCTCTGCTTTTTTCAATCCGAAAGTTTCAAAGTAGATGTTGTCGTTCTGCTCGTTCCATATAGACACCGCTCCGAAAGTAGCACCTGTGAGTTCCGCTCCAAGGGCAATGCTGCGCTTTAGTAGATCAGCAGTAGATTCTTCAGAGGTGAACCCGAGTACTCCTTGTTGCAGCGTGAGCACTGCGTTCGTAAGGCTTCTTTGACTCTTGGTGACCTCTTTATGAACAAAACCAACGATTAGGGCGATTCCGTAGATGAGAGCCACTAAAGGTGCAACACGTCCGGATGGACTCATGTCTCCTATTACAACTGCTCTTATTAAAAGGGCGATAGTCCCAAGTGCTAGGGCGGATCGAGTGCCCCTTGTAACTGACATCACTGCCACGGGAAAGAGAAACATTAACCAAAGCGGACTGTTTGATCCACCGGTAAATGAGGCAGCGGCGGAGATGAAGGTGATGTCTAAGGTAAAAAGGATTAAGCAGAACCATGGACATCTTACTCGACTTGATCGAAGCAGAAGGTATCCCAGGATGTAAGCGAGCGTTGCTACTCCCAGGAGTACACCTTCGACCTTGATTCGAAGGGAAAGAACCGCAAGGACGAATAGTGATCCGACTACGAGTCGTGCTATCCAGAGGCGACCTTCGAGTTCATATAAGGATAAGGTGCTTTGAGACACAAAGGGTTCGATAGTGCGGGAGAAAAGTTGCCGACCATCCGACTTCCACAAAGTGGTACGTTCTGCATCCTGATCCTTCAACCCTGCCTCCGTTTAGCTCAGTGCTAAAGACCTTGCTTTGATATAGCTTCGACAATTGAGAAGGTGGACTTGAAGCATTGTGGGGAGAAGCAACCGATGCAACCTGTACGAGGCTTTTGGGTTAAGGTGACGGATGTCAGACTTATTTTGTTGCTGAGAGCGCGTCGTGGCGAGATGAAGGAATCCCTCTTGTTTGACCGCGCAATGTTGAGTCCATTGAAGATGCGCCAGGGACAAACGTTGTGTCATATAGCAGCTTTGGTGAGGGTGCATAAGATCTCGCCTCGGGAAGGTATTTTTTGACTATCTTCATGTGTCATTACTCTTACCTTATACGTTTGTGACGTGACCGATCTCATCTAAAGCTGGAGGGGCCATGTCTATCCAAGCTAGCTCACGAAGCCTCCACCTTTAGGCGGAGGTGGTTCACAACCCGCCCGAGGCGCCCGAGCGTTCTTCTGCAGCTACGTCCTGAACCCAAGTTAGCGCCGCGTTCTCGAGAGTGCTGGCATGTGCTTTAGTGGATTTGACCATGACGGAGAGGCCCGTATCCTTGAGCTACTCGATCTCGGATTCTTCCTCGCCACCCTCTCGTTCCCTTAGCCACCTCGAGCCGCAAGACCCCATCCTCTTTTTCGGCTTCATTGAGGCGTCTAAGGCCGGACCGAACATCTCATAGATGTAAAAGATTGGAGGATGAGTGATCATTCAATTGTGGAGAGGGTGGACAACGAGGGCTGATACTGGCGCCTAAGGAGCGTTTTTGTTGGAGGAGTTGTTTCCCACAATGCGAGCGATTTCAGGATTTTGCGGTGCTGAAATGCTGCGCCGCATCGATGGGAATGAAGTGGTTTTGTTACACTTTTCCGATTTGACTCGCACGAATCAATTCGTGCTCTTGCTGGTTATTCCTATAGGAGACCCGTCATTGAGCCGTGTGGTGCGGAGTTGCTTGGTCGAGACGACGACCATGCAACTACTTTGAAACATGGATATTCTCTTGAATGCATAAGGAGTGTTCTCATTAAATTACGTGTGGAAATTCATCAGCAGTGTTTGTTGAAGCGGCTAGAGCGTATGTTTCACTATCGAGTCCAAAAAGTGTGTGCTCTCTCGTATTCGAAGAACTTCGGTTGTTCTCAGTGGCATTAGACAGCGACCAAATGTTTTGTCTGGCGAATGTACATTTCCTCCAGTGACCGATATTTCATCTAGATGATTGTGAGGGAAGTCCTCGTGGACGGATTCTGCGATGCTGAGTTTCTTATTTGAGACCAAAAGACCTTTGGTGTCTTGACGTTCTGTCATGGAGCCTTGTTCCACGGAGAAGTTTTCCGTGCTTATTTAGACACGATAATGGTTTGATCAAGCATGGGTCTTCGTACTTAAAGTGTCTTGATGAGGCGCCAGGGCAAGCGATGATCGAGACATCTGACAGTGTTTGTACTGTTTGAAATGGTTGATCTCCTGTTGTGCCGTTGTATTAAGAGTTGTCTCTTTAAGGGCCCTCATTTTAGTTGGCTTGGGTCTCGTCAAAAGGGTATGAAGCTTGATGTATCAGCTGCCAGTTAAAACAAAAAGGTTGCCCATGAAACCTCAAGGCTGTACGAGTTCGATGAGAACTCCAAAGGTCGACTTAGGATGCAAAAACGCTACTGTGGTGCCGCGTGATCCAGGGCGCGGATTCGAATCGATGCTGGTTGCCCCAGCTGCAATTGCATCTTTTAAAGCTTCCTCGCAGTTTTCTACCCGAAGACCCATATGGTGAAGACCTTCTCCATGTTTGTCTATGTACTTCTGCACCGGTGAGTTGGCAGTAGTAGGACAGAGGAGCTGGATAAACGTGTCGGAGACCTTTAAAAGCACTTCTTCTATCCCATCACTTTCGACAAGTTCTCGGTGTTCAACTGACGCTCCCAAGATTTGAGTGTATAGGTCGATCGCCGGTTGTAGCTCTTTGACTGCTATTGCTATGTGATCAATCTCCTGTGGTTTCATTTTCTTTCTGTATTCCTTCCACCCATGTTTTAGTTGTTACTAGATCCAATTGTTTTGCCATACCGTGCAAAAAGTGTTATCTTGTCCTCGCCAACTTTCTCTCTAAGTTCGTGGTTGTCGATTCCCATGTTGGGTTTTTCAGCCAGGCATAAAATTCCAACCTTGCCCTCGTGTTGGTTCTTGTGGACTAAATTCGTTGCTTCACCAACTTGCTGGAGCGAGTAGGTGGCGGATAAAATAGGTTGAATCTTGCCTTCGCAGATTAGCTTGTTGGCGTCCCAGGCCTCTCGGTAGTTGGCGAAATGAGAAGATTTTATTGTCTTCAGCTTCATCCAGAGATGCCTATTGTCGTATTCGATCATGTATCCTGTTGTAGCGGCACAGGTCATGATAAGGCCGCCTCGTTTGGTGACAAAGACTGAAGCTCCAAAGGTTTGTCGACCGGGATGTTCGAAGACGATATCTGGATCATCACCAACAAGAGAACGGATATCTTTTCCAAAGCGACGCCATTCAGATTCGTCTTGCGTATGCTCGTCTTTCCAGAATCTGTACTTCTTTTCGCTTCTATTGATGACGGCTTCACAGCCTAGGTCATGTAGGAGTTCGACCTTGTCCTCAGAGGAGACGACTCCAATTGGCGTAGCCCCTCCATTGAGAGCATACTGTACAGCGTATCCTCCGATGCCGCCAGTAGCTCCCCAGATAAGGACCCGTTGTCCTTGTTTCAAAGAGGCTCCATTTTTTGAAACCAGCATGCGATATGAGGTAGAGTTGCAAAGCGCGTTACAAGCTGCCTCCTCCCATGAGAGATGTGTAGGTTTTGGCATAAGTTGGTTTGCCTTGACTAGGGTTAGATCAGCGAGACCACCAAAGTTCGATTCAAATCCCCAGATCTTTTGATCATAAGACAACATAGAGTCATCATGCCCGGTGGGATCTTGATCATCTACGTAGTTGCAGTGAATTACGACTTTATCTCCAATTTTCCAATTTCTAACGGCTGATCCTGTTCGCAAAATGACTCCTGAACCGTCAGATCCAAGTACATGATAAGGAAGATCGTGACGTCTGTTCCAATAGGAACTACTTTTGCCTAATCGTTCAAGAAACGCGAACGTTGGCAACGGTTCAAAGAGGGAGGTCCAGACGGTGTTGTAATTGATGGAGGAGGCCATAACCGCGACAAGAACTTCGTCAGGTGCCATCTCTGGAACCGGTACCTCTTCCACGTGAAGAGACTTCCGCGGATCTTTCTCAGAGCTAGGTAACCCTTCAAACATGGCTACCTCATCTTTTCTTACAAATGCAGCACGATAGGTTTCAGGAATTGGAATTGACCTTAGTTCTTCGGGAGAGGCCTCGGCTTCGATGGCTTGCCTAAAGGAGTTCATAGTTGTAAGAATATACGAAAATCTATCATTAGTTGGCTCACTAAATGTCGGATACCAAAGTATGTGCGAGTGGCTCAAGTTTGGATGTTCTGACGGTACTAGGATAACTTTAAACGTTGTTTGTAAGGAGATTGTATGTCCCGATCTTATGTTCTATCAGGTGCACGCACGCCCATTGGGAAGTTGTCCTCAACTCTTTCAGCCTTTAGTGCAATGGATCTAGGTGGTTTTGCCATATCCGAAGCACTGAGACGAGCAGGCTTAGTGGGAGAGCATGTGGACTATGTACTGATGGGACAGGTCCTCCAGGCTGGCCAAGGTCAAATTACGGCTCGTCAAGCGGCTACGTTGGCATCAATTCCTATGTCCGTACCTGCTACTACCATAAATAAAGTGTGTCTCTCTGGGTTGAATGCTATCTATTTAGCCGATCTCATGATCAAAGCAGGGGAGGCTGATATTGTTGTTGCTGGGGGTATGGAATCCATGTCTGGTGCGCCACACCTACTACCCAAGGCACGCCAGGGATTTCGACTAGGTGATGCGACTCTCATTGACTCAATGATGCATGACGGGCTCACCTGTTCTTTTGAACACGAGGCCATGGGTCTTTCAACGGATCACTATGTGAGTAGGGATACACCTAACATAACGAGGGAAAGACAGGACGCTTTTTCGGCAAGTTCTCATGAGCGAGCCGCTGCGGCGATTAAATCTGGAAGGTTTGCTGAGGAGATCGTAGCAGTTTCCGTGCCAAATCGCAAAGGTGACCCTATCGTCGTAGATGTAGATGAGGGTGTGAGACCAGGTACTACGGTGGAGTCGTTAGGGCGGCTTCGACCAGCATTTTCGAAGGATGGTACCGTCACTGCCGGTAATGCTTCTCAAATATCTGATGGTGCTGCGGCTCTTGTAATAGTGTCTGAGCGGGTATTGACAAAACTTGGGGTGAGACCCCTTGGACGAATTCTTTCTTATGGTCAGGTCGCAGGTCCTGATACATCTCTTTTGCACCAACCATCCAACGCTATCTCTGCTGCATTGCAAAAGATCTCGAAAAGCGTAGGAGACGTAGATCTCTTTGAGATTAACGAAGCCTTTGCTGCTGTCGCCATAGCGTCAATGGAAGCTCTATCGATATCAGAGGAGGTTGTGAACGTAAATGGAGGCGCTATAGCGTTGGGACATCCCATTGGTGCTTCAGGGGCTCGATTGGCTCTTACGCTCCTAATGGAACTTGGTAGGAGAGGTGGAGGTGTTGGTGCTGCAGCTCTTTGCGGCGGTGGCGGACAAGGTGATGCCTTAATTGTTGAGACTGTGTCGCCATGAGCTGCAAAGGTAGAGCTAGTGCTGGTTCTGTGGGGCGCTGCGCGCTTTAATAGTGGATTATTGTGTTAGACGAAACGGTAGTGACTTTGAGTTGCGATATCGCAACTCCTAGAGACTTCAGTCTCTTCTCTACGTTGTCGTATCTGAGTAGGGCTCCAGGCATAGTGTTCGAAACTGTATCAGCGGAGCATTTTCGTAAGGCTGTCTATCTGCAAGATTCTGATAGGACAGCGATATTAAGTGTCTCAGAGACGCCAAATCAACAGGGATTGCGCGTCGAATTACACGGGATGTCGCTGTCTCATTTGGATCTTGCAAAGGTTCGAGAGCGAATTGTAGAGTGCTTTTACGTCTTTTCTCCCCCTGATGGCTTGTTGGATCTGTTTTCTCGAGATGAAGCAGTTGGTCTGTTGCATGAGAGATATGGATTGGTTCGACCATTTCTGTACTACGAACCATATGAGTCGCTACTTTGGGCTATTGCGGCTCAACAAGTGAACGTTGGATTTGCCCGGACTCTGCTGCTTCGATTGCACGAAGTGTCGGGAGGTGCGACTTTGCAATTTGAGGGCAAAGACTATTTATTGACACCTAGACCAGGCGACGTTGCGTCGTTGTCAATTGACGTGCTTAGAGAGGCCCAGTTTAGTGGCACGAAGGCCAGAGGTCTCGTGGAGATCTCTAAGGCCTTGGTTTCAAAACAACTGGACTTCGCTGTGCTCAAGAAGCTCGACTACGACGCGGCTATGGCATCCCTTACGCGCTACTACGGCGTGGGGCGCTGGACCGCTGAGTATGTGCTTCTTAGGGGCTTGGGATTTGAGGATGTCTTCCCCTCAGGTGACCTTGGTTTAAAAAAGGCCGTGGCAAGCTTGTACGCTTTGGGTAGCCCGCTTGTTGAAGAAAACATACGTAACATTAGCTATGGATGGTCTCCCTATAGAGGCTGGATCTCTCAGCTGCTTTTTTATCACATAAACGTTGATGCATGAAAAGGATGTGCCTCACATGTGTTCTCTCGCGAAAGTGGATTTGAGCATCCTTAGATACTGGAGTCTATCTATCTCTTCCATGCCCAAAGACTTGAGATGGTGTGTGGGCCACTGGCCATCTAAGAGTTCGTATCCATTGGATCTTAAATCTGCGACCAAATGATAGAAGGCCGCTTTGGAGGCGTTGGATACTAGATGAAACATCGACTCACCAGAGAAGAATCTGCCCACACCGACTCCAAAGAGACCACCTATAAGGTTGTTGGGTTCAGAACGATCGTACACCTCGTAGCTGTGAGCGTATCCAGCGGTGAATAGAGTTTCATACACGTCGATGTAGTCTTTGTCGATCCAGTTTCCATCTGATCTGAGATATGCGCAGGACTCTACGACATCTCGGAAACGGGTGTCAACTTTGAAGTCAAACTCTCTCATTGCTTTCTTCAAGGACTTCGAGACTTTTATTTCCACCTCTTTCAGCTCTGGGTACAATTGAATTATTGCGCGAGTACGAGGTGAAAACCAGCCCACGAACTCTTCCTCAAGGTCGCTCACCTTCATAGGAAATACACCTTTTTGGTACCCGGCAAGTAGGGATGTGGGGGTAATATCGCCGCCTACGTAAAGGAGGTCATCCATAGAAGGATCGTTTTCTAGATATGTGAGCGTTTCATCGATGCTAGGGAGGAAATCACTTCCGGGAAGCTTGTCCATTATCTCATAATGATACTCAACGTCTTTCATATTACTACTAATAACACAAATCGTGGGAAAATAGGTCACTCAAAGTGGGAAAAACCATAAAACAAAAGATAAATACTGGATATAGGAGGTTTTTTGTTGTGATAGGCAAGTCCGTGAATTCAAAGACCTCTCGGAGTTGGTAGCCTTTGAAACTATGTCAGAACATCTAATGTCGGAACGGTTAGTAGAACTTGAACGAAGAAGACAAGAGGCTTTGAACGCTGGATCACCGGCGGCGGTGGAACGGCAACACATGAAGGGCAAGATGACAGCGCGAGAGCGTCTTGAGTACCTTTTGGATGAGAACTCATTTCAAGAGTTGGACATGCTTGCCAGACACCGTGCCCATGGGATGGGCCTCGAGGAAAATAGACCCTACACCGATGGAGTTATAACGGGTTTCGGTACTATAAACGGTCGGAGAGTCTGTGTCTTCGCTCAGGATTTCACTGTTTTTGGGGGCGCCTTGGGCGAGGTATTTGCTGAGAAGATCCATAAGGTTATGGACTTGGCCGCCTCTGTTGGTGTACCGATGATTGGATTGAACGATGGAGCGGGCGCGCGAATTCAAGAAGGGGTGGTTTCGCTTCATTCTTATGGAGGAATATTCCGTCGAAACGTTTCTAGTTCAGGCGTTATTCCTCAGATATCGGTGATCATGGGACCTTGTGCAGGAGGAGCGGTCTACTCTCCTGCCATGACAGACTTTATCTTTATGGTTAAAGAGACATCTCATATGTTCATTACGGGACCCGATGTTGTGAAGACTGTTACGGGTGAAGATGTTACTCTCGAGGAGCTTGGTGGTGCGATGAGTCATGCTACCAAATCTGGAGTTGCGACTTTTGTTTTGGATGACGAGAAACAGTGTCTGGATGAGGTCCGTTACCTGCTCGACTTCTTACCGTCTAACAATTTGGAAGAACCCCCGTTTGTTGAACCCAACGACGATCCGGAGAGGCTTGTTCCTGAACTTAGAGATGCCATTCCGCCATCTTCGAACCAACCTTACGATATGAAGACCGTCATAACTGCTAGCGTCGATGGTGGTGAGTACTTTGAGTACTATCCGTATTGGGCCATGAACATTACTTGCGGATTTGCTAGATTTGATGGACACGTAGTTGGCATCGTGGGCAACCAGCCCGCGGTACTTGCCGGCGTTTTGGACATCGACTCTTCAGAGAAGGCAGCTCGATTTGTGAGAACATGTGATGCTTTCAATATTCCCATAGTAACGTTTGTGGACGTGCCTGGATTTATGCCAGGGGTGGATCAAGAGTATGGCGGAATTATCAGACACGGAGCCAAGCTCCTTTATGCCTACTGTGAAGCTACGGTGCCACGGATTCAGGTTATCACAAGAAAGGCTTACGGTGGCGCCTATGTGGTCATGAACTCTAAGTCAGTTGGGGCTGACTTCGCCTATGCATGGCCATCAGCGGAGTTGGCCGTGATGGGACCTCAGGGAGCTGTTGAGGTGGTTCATAGGAGAGAGCTTGCGGCTGCCGAAGATCCTGCTGGAAGGCGTAAGGAACTTGTTGAACAATATACCGAACGATATGCGAATCCATATATCGCGGCGGAAAGGGGATTCGTCGACGATGTGATAGATCCGGCTGAGACGAGGAAGATACTGATCCGTTCACTGAGAGTTTTGCGTTCAAAGCGAGAAGATCTTCCCAAGCGCAAACACGGAAACGTCCCACTCTAAGGTGATTTATCTATGGACGGTGTGAGAGAGAGACTAACCTCCGAAGAGGAGACAGCCGCTGTAACGGCGGCTTATTTGGAGTTACGGAAACAGAGGGAGACCTCTGTCGGAACGGTTAGAAGGAAAGACCCGATGACCTGGAGGTTTTCGTCTCGCTGGTGGAACACTCCTTTGCCTATCACGAGATCAAGACCAAAGAAATTGTAGGAGAAGATCCATTACTGAAACGATGAAACGGCGGAGAGTTTCAAAGACCTGTAACGTCTGGTTCTAAAGAGGCCTCTGAGGTGCAACGATCACAAGACCGAGACCGGGCAGATCCGCATTGTTAACGGCTTTTTCTAAGGCCTCTCGTGCTTTTGAGAGAATCTCGGTGGCCTCGATACCGTGGCTAGGATAACTTGCGACTCCTGCTGACACTTTGGAGATGCGGGAGTCGCCTTTTCTAGCCTGAGCTAGTTGTATCCGCTCTGAAGCCCAAGCTCCTCCATCTTCGTCTGTGTCGTCCAAAATGAGGGCGAAGGTTTTTCTTGACAGCCTACAAGCTACGTCAGCATCTCTTATAGTCGACATGATGGATTCGGCGAACTCGTTGGCAGCTTTTTGCTCGTCACTTTTATCTGAAACAGCAGATCCGAAGTTTACGTGCAAAAGAGCTATAGATACAGGCCAAAGCCTTCTTCGAGCCGTAGCCACCTTAGTTGCCACAAGGCCTGCAAAAAAAAGATCGTTTAGCATGCCTGTCACTGGATCCGAAATCCCTTCCCACGCGACCCGACCGTCGGAAGTGATGTCATTTTGGGTTATTTTTGCTATGCCTGAATCAGCGTCGGCTGGGTTGGGATTCTTGACTGGAAGCGCTGGGCTGATCTGAGAGATGAAGCGCTCTTTCTTTGGTTTTGAAGCTTTTGAAACGGCTACTAATGCAGCAATGATCGATATAGCAACGGCTGCATAGGGCAAGTAGCTCATATGCTCCATGTAGCCCAATGCGGCAGTGGCTACTGCTATGACGGTCAGGGACAGGACGGCCAGCCTCAGTTTCATAGATGTTTTGTCGGTATTATTTTTCATAAACTGAACACTTACTCTCTATTTATAACCGCTTTGATGATAGCTTTCTAGGCCCCTTTCCTTTTTTGTGCTACAAGTTGAAGCATTTCTTTCAGCATGAACTCAACTTTGTAGTCCTTTGGAGTGTATATCGCTTTGATGCCGAGGTCAAAGAGAAGTTTGCGATCCTTATCTGGTATGATTCCTCCAACCACTAATGGAACATCTACGTCTAGATTTTTCATCTCCTTGACAAGGTCGCCCAAGAGCTCTAAATGTGACCCGGACAAGATGGAAACCCCTACGATGTCTACGTCTTCATCTCGGGCCGCTATGGCAATTTGTCTTGGCGTGAGGCGGATTCCGTCGTATATTACTTCAAACCCAGCGTCCCTGGCTGCGACAGCGATCTGTTCTGCACCGTTGGAGTGACCATCTAGACCCGGCTTCCCCACTAGTAGGCGAGGTGGGCCACCTGCGAGAGTCTGAGCTTCTGTCGCAAGGTGAGATAAGGCGGTCCTTCGTTGTCCGGCACCTCCAGACAAACCGGTAGGGGCTCGATATTCGCCAAATATCTCTCTCAGGGTGTCGGCCCACTCTCCTGTGGTACCTCCAGCTAGAGCGAAGGAGATAGTAGGTTCCATGATGTTCGTATTTTCTCGGGCGGCTCTTATTAGTGTATTCTTTGCTTCTTCATACTTTCGTTTTGAACGCTTCGCGATCCAATCGTTGAGATCCTTTATGAGGAAAGCCTCGGCTTTTTTATCGGCGATAAGAAAGTGGAGTTCTGCGGAGCTACTTAGTGGAGAATCTTCGGACTCTGTGAAGCGATTGACCCCAACTACGGTGATCTCGTCATTTTCGATCTTGGAAGTGCGTAAAGACTGACTTTTTACTAACCGAGCTTTAAGCTCGTCGATCATCTCGAAGACTCCTCCAGCTTCGATGATTTCATCTAGTTCGTTCTCTGCCTGCTCCGATATCTCGCTGATTAGAGACTCCATGACCAAGGAACCTTCGAAGATGTCTTGATACTCTAGTAGATCCGTCTCAAAGGCAAGAATCTGCTGTATCCGTAATGACCATTGTTGGTCCCAAGGGCGAGGAAGCCCTATAGCCTCGTTCCAAGCTGGCAATTGCAAGGCTCGGGCACGTGCGTCTTTAGCCAAGGTTACTCCGAGTGTCTCCAAGACGATCCGAGGAATGTTGTTCTCAGGTTGAGTTTCAGTGAGACCTAAAGAGTTGACTTGGACTCCGTATCTAAATCTTCGATATCTTGGATCGGAGATGCCATATCGTTGCTCAGTCAATTTGTCCCACAGCCGGGTGAAGGTCTTCATCTTTGCTGTCTCTTCGATGAAGCGGATTCCGGAGTTGCAGAAAAATGAGATTCTTTCCACTACCTTAGGAAAGTCGCTTGAACTTACTTGACCGCTGGCTCTAACGGCATCGAGGATAGAGATTGCAGTTGCAAGCGAGTAAGCAATCTCTTGTGAGGGAGTGGCTCCTGCCTCCTGAAGGTGGTAGGAGCAGACGTTGATGGGATTCCATTTGGGAACGTTTCTTACTGTATAGGCGATGGTGTCAATCGTAAGACGGCGGGAGTGTTGAGGGGGAAATATGAAGGTTCCTCGAGATAGGTACTCCTTAACGATGTCGTTTTGTATTGTTCCACTAAGACATGCGTACTGGACACCTTGTCTCTTGGCCATTGCAAGATAGAGGCCCAGAAGCCATGGAGCCGTGGCGTTTATGGTCATGGAGGTATTCATCTTGTCGATTGGAATGCCCTGCAGTAGTTCTTCCATGTGCCTTAGGTGTACGACCGGTACTCCCACTTTGCCGACCTCCCCTCTTGATTGGGGGTGATCCGGGTTGTATCCTAGTTGAGTTGGCAGATCAAACGCTATTGATAGTCCAGTCTGTCCTTTGGCTAAGTTGGTCTTATAAAGTTCGTTTGACGCTTTGGCGCTTGAATGTCCGGAATAGGTTCTCATCACCCAGGGTTCATCACGGGTTCTTTTCGTTGGGGTAGTTGGGTTTTTCGATTGCACCTATCTGCTCCTTTGACTCAATAAAACTTATGGTCCATAGTCATAAAAGCCGCATCGTGACTTCTTGCCAAGTCGTCCGGCTGCTACCAGCCTTCGAAGCGTTGGTGCTGGGACCGTAGAAGGCGATCTTGATTCAAAGTGAAGAGTTTCGAGAATTTTTAGAGATGTATCTAAACCTATAAGGTCTAAGAGTCTGAACGGCCCCATAGGGAAACCACATCCTAACTGCATCGATCTATCGATCTCTTCCATCGAGGCGACGTGGCGTTCAAGCATGTAAATAGCACTATTGAGCAAAGGAAATAGTAAAGCATTTACTATGAAGCCAGCTTCGTCTTTTACCTTCACGGGTTCTTTGCCTAGGGAGGTTACAAAGGATATGACCGTATCAACGGTACTCGTGGCGACCGTAATAGGGGTAACTACCTCAACGAGTTTCATACGTGCCGCTGGGTTAAAAAAATGTATACCACAGACGAGTTCAGGTCTTTTGGTAGCAACTGCTATTTCAACCACAGGCAAAGTGGAGGTATTGGTAGCTAAAATTGTGTCGACTTTACAAAGTCCATCGAGGCGTTGAAAGAGTTCTCGTTTGGTTTCAAGATCTTCGATTATGGACTCTATAACGATATCGGAGTCGATTAAATCTCGCATCTCGGTGGTAACTTCAAACCTTGAAATAGCTTCATTTGCCTTACTTTGTAAGAGTATTTCTCTCTTGACCATCTTTGAAAAGGAGTCTTTTAACTGCTGCATCATAACGTGCGCTGTAGTACTTTGTCGGGAATGTAATGTAACTTTGTATCCACCCAACAATGTGACCTCGGCTATTGCGGATCCCATGATCCCAGAACCGACTATGCCTACCTTTTCAATTTGCATGAGATCTAAATTAGCGTCTCTTACAGATAAATTCACTTCATTGGTTATGTCTTGTCGACTTGTTCAGATAGAATCTACTCCTCTTGCAAGCCTGGAATGCTTTGGAAGAGGAGTGTGGTTCGGAACGGCTCTTAGGTTAGTAATATATCGGAGTAGCCTTCTTGGATTGGAGAGTTGGATGGGTGATCTTATCCCTAAAGGGGTCTTGAGTCTCGTAGGGGGCGGTGAGTGGCAGAGCGAGTTGGCACAGTTCGATAAGGAGCTTTTGGAAATTGCGGACTCGGACGAAGTTGTCGTGCTCCCGACTGCTGCTGCTTATGAGATACCTGAAAGGGCAGTCTCCAACGCACAGTCTCACTTTTCTAAATTGGGAGCTTTGGTAAAAGGAGTGATGGTTTTAAATCGACGAGACGCCATGAACAAGCGATTTGCAGATGAGATCGCGGAGGCTCGTTTCATATATCTCTCCGGAGGTTCTCCCTTACACCTGCGTTCTGTTTTAAAGGATTCTTTGGTCTATGGCGCTATGTTGTACGCCTATAGACGAGGAGCAGTCTTGGCTGGTTCCTCCGCAGGTGGAATGGTGCTTACTGATCCGATGGCCGATCCCCGAGGTGGCGCGTTTACGATGGGGCTAGGTCTTATCTCTCCATTGGCTTTCGTGCCTCATTTTGAGAGTTACCCTGCTGAGCGAAAGGACCGCACGCTCAAGTTAGCCACAAGAGGAGTCGCTATTTTGGGGGTTGCGGAGGGTTCTTCAGTCATTCGCCTACCCGATGGAACTATGTCTGAACGCGGGAAACACGGTGCTAGCGCTTATATCGACGGGAAACCATGCACAATTGAAGAGATAGCTTCAAAGGTCGAAGTCGATCCCTCGAAGTCGTCTTTGTATGTTTCATAGACGGTTCTGCTAATCTTCGTGATGTCGAAGGTGAGGTACCTGGGATTTGCGTGTGATGACGTGACTCCTATGAACTTGTTTAATCTAATGACTACGGGATAACATGACCACGGCTAACAAATCAGTCAACTGGTGATGCCTGCACGAGATTTACGATAGAACACCAGTTGACACGTAAAGAAGCGGCTTGTGACTTGAAAACATGAGAGTTTCTCAGGCCGAATAGAGTGTCTGCCAAGCTAACGGTTAGATACATGACGTTAACCTTCGGCCTTGTGGATGTTGTAATGAAAAATCTGGACTGTTAAGCTGACGTAGTAACTGTGACCGACTCCATGATGCAGGGTTCCTGAGGCTTTCCACTTGAAGATCCTTTGGAGTCCAAGATACTTACAACATCAAGGCCATCCACGACTTTGCCAAATATGGCATAAAGTGGTGGCAGATTTATACCAGAGTTTCCAGAAACTATGAAGAACTGGCTCCCATTTGTGTTGGGGCCAGCGTTAGCCATAGCCAAGGTTCCAATCTCATACTCGCCCTCTTGGGGAAGTTCGTCGCGAAAACGATATCCAGGTCCTCCAGTACCGTTTCCGGAAGGGTCTCCGCCTTGTACAACAAAACCGGGGATGATTCTATGAAAACTAAGACCGTCATAGTAGTGATATAAAGCCAAAAAGACAAAGTTGTTGACAGTTATGGGAGCCTTGTCGGCAAACAGGTCGACTGACATGTCGCCGAAGTTTGTCTTTATTAGGGCGTGATAAGTCACTCCTTCTGAAAGGATAAAAGAAGGCGGCGAACTAAAGGAAGTTATCTTGGTTGAAGACCCATCCAACTCAGGTGGGTCATAGTTTTTCTTTGAACCGAACATAGTTTGTCCCCCTGTTTATTTTTGCGAAATCGTGACGCTTGTCATTTTGTACTCTTTGGTCGGAGTGCCTTGGGCCGTTCCAGCATTGGAAATCTTCTCTACAACGCTTAGCCCCTTGGTCACTTGTCCAAAGATTGAATAGCTAGGTGGCAACTGCTCGCCTTGAGTTCCGGAGATGACAAAGAACTGGCTCCCATTCGTGTTGGGCTGTCCTGTGTTGGCCATAGCAACAGTACCTAACTTGTATTGGCCGGCTTTTGGATATTCGCCTCCAAAGCTGTATCCAGGTCCCCCTGTCCCATTGTTGAGAGGATCTCCTCCTTGGATGACAAACCCAGGAATAACCCGGAAAAAGTCAAGACCATTATAGAAATGATATCGAGCCAAAAAGACAAAGTTGTTGGTGGTGATTGGATATTGTTTTGCGTCTAGCGAGATGACAAAGGTTCCGGCTGTGGTATGTACAGTGGCACTGTAGGTTTTTGCCGTATTGATACACATAGCAGGTGCTTTTTTGAAATGAGTAATTCTTGGCGAACTACCGTTTATCTGAGGACAAACCGTACCGCTTTGATCTTGAGTGACAACGTTAGTGGATGCGGTCTTTTTTGACGAGCCTCTCACCTGGAAGAATATTATTACTACGGCAAGTACAGCCAACGCCCCGATCTGAAGCGCACGCTTTTTCAAAGTTTGCTTCTTCTTAACGGCTTGCTGTTGAGCCCTTACTCTTTGCTGGTTTTCTCTTATTCGTTGTCGTTTAGTACTTGGCACTCAAGAAAAACTAGTCGCTCTTTTCTTCAATTAGCCGGGAATGAACTTATCTGTCTTATCAGAGTTTGGACTCTAGAGCTATTAGCTTGTTTGCGTGACCTTGTTGGTGCAGAAATACGGTGGTACTTCAGTAGCGGACTCAGAACGGATTGCCGCGGTAGCGGATCACGTGGCGAGAACGGTAAGAGCTGGCAATCAAGTGGTCGTTGTGGTCTCCGCGATGGGAAAGACGACAGACGAGCTGATTCATCTGGCAGATCAAGTATCCAAGACGCAGACACCTAGAGAGATGGACATGCTGCTTTCCGCAGGGGAAAGAATATCAATGTCGCTTTTGTGTCTGGCTCTTGCCGACCTCGGAGTCCACGCAATATCTTTTACCGGATCACAGGCCGGAATAATTACTGACACGTCGCACATGAAAGCTAAGATTTTAGATATCAAGGCAGACCGCCTTCGAAAAGCAATCGAAGAAGGCAAAGTTCCTGTTGTTGCTGGCTTTCAAGGAGTCTCAACTTCAAAAGATGTGACGACCTTGGGTCGAGGTGGCTCTGATACTACAGCCGTGGCTCTCGCTGCGACTCTGGGAGCTTCTGTTTGCGAGATCTATACCGACGTATCAGGTGTCTATACTGCAGATCCGAGAGTAGTATCGACGGCAAGGAAGCTAGGTACTATCTCCTTTGAGGAGATGCTTGAGCTGGCTTCTTCTGGCGGACGGGTATTGGCCCTTCGGTCTGTTGAGTTCGCTCGCAACTTCAACGTCCCACTGCATGTTCGTTCAAGCTTTACGTGGGAACCGGGAACTTGGGTTAAAGAGGAGGATCCAACGATGGAACAGGCCGTAGTATCTGCGATCAGTCACGAAGCTCAAGAGGTGAAGATCACAATTACCAAGGTTCCAGATAAACCTGGAGTGGCTGCTCAGATCTTCCGATCTATTGCCGATAGAGGTATAAATGTGGACATGATTGTTCAAAATACCTCTATAGATGGCTTTACTGACATATCCTTTACGGCACCGCGCCAGGATATGCAAAGTGCTATCGAGGTGACAGAGAAAGTTGCAAAAGACATAGGTGCCGAGGCAGTCTACGGCGATAAGGAGATAGGACGGGTCTCATTGGTGGGAGCTGGAATGAAGTCGCATCCAGGAGTTACTGCACAGGTGTTTGAGACTTTGGCAGCACAGAATATCAATATTGAGATGATATCGACCTCGGCAATTCGTATATCTTGTGTAGTACGAGAGTCGCAGCTTGAGGCAGCGGTACTTGCACTTCATAGTGCCTTTGGACTTTAGGAGAATACTTATGTATCGTGTTGGAGTTTTCGGAGCGACTGGTCAAGTGGGAGCCGTAATACGCTCCATCCTTTTGGAGAGGTCATTTCCAGTCTCGCAGATCAGATTCTTCGCCTCTTCTAGATCTGCAGGGACGAAGCTGGACTTTAACGGAGAAGATGTGTTGGTGGAAGATGCCCATGACGCAGACTTTTCAGGGTTGGATCTCTCGATATTTTCCGCGGGAGCTTCGGCCTCCAAGATACTTGCGCGCAAGGTGGCTGAGGGTGGGAGTTATGTGATCGACAACTCACCGGCATGGCGAATGGATCCTGAGGTCCCGCTAGTTGTGCCAGAGGTAAATGGGTCGTTGTTAGCAGATACGTCTTCAAAGATTATCGCTAATCCCAACTGCACGACTATGGTTGCAGTGCTTCCTTTGCAGACACTTCACAAGCTTTACGGTTTGAAAAGAGTCGTGGCTTCTACTTACCAAGCGGTCTCGGGAGCGGGAAGAAGTGGCGTTGATGAACTTCAAAGTCAACTTGCTACAAGAAGTAGCGAGCTTTCAGTATTGACCTTTGATGGGAGGGCAGTTGAATTTCCATCTCATCACGTCTTTCCTGCTACTATTGGGGCAAACGTTATTCCGCTTGCAGGGTCTTTCGTCGATCATGACACAACGGAGGAACTTAAGTTTGTACAAGAGTCCCAAAAAATCTTAGGCTTAAGGGATCTTAAAGTCTTTGCGACGTGTGTTCGTGTGCCCGTATTTACTGGACACAGTATCTCAATTACGGCGGAGTTTGAAAACACTCCTGACCATGACGAGGCCATTGAGGCGCTGGGATCCACTTCGGGGGTCCGATATGATCCAGTGCCGACCCCACTGCAATGCGCTGGTAGAGATGAGGTTCTCGTAGGAAGAGTTCGAGTTGATTCATCCGCTTTCAACTCCCTTGCAATGTTTGTCGTTGGAGACAACCTTAGAAAAGGTGCTGCTTTAAACGCAGTTCAGATTGCAGAGACGCTAATTGCCTTAGGAAGAGTGTAGTTGGCTCAGGCAGGCGGTGAAAAAAGGTTGACTGTAAAGTGCTGAGTAGCACTCGTTTTCGAGATTGACCTTTCGAAATGTCAGGCAGATAAGGCAGTCACATCCAGCGATAGCGATGCTCCGGCCTACCTGCAGCTCCATATCGCATTGTAACTGATACCTTGGATATCCGAGCTAGATACGATAGATATCTTTGAGAGCTAGTCTTTGAGATTCCGGTTGTTTTGGATACCTCGTCGGCTGTGAGTTCCTTATCAGTGGCTCGCAAGGTGGACACGACAAGTGCAAGTGTGTGAGCCGAATGTCCTTTGGGAAGGTCGCGTTCCGGAGAGGTTCTAATGTAGGACCAGAGACGATCGATTTGCTCTTGGTCGACTTCAGCGCGATTTGCGAGCTCGTTGCGCAGCTGGCGATATGCTTCTAGTCGCCCGGTTAGCTGTTTAGGCTCGAAGGGTTTGGTTAGATAGTGCAAAGCGCCACTTTGCATGGCTTCTTTGACAGAGGCGGAGTCTTTAGCAGCCGTAACTACTATCACGTCGGGTCGTGGAGCATCGATAAGGCGAAGTTTTCGTAACACAGCCAGACCTTCTATATCTGGCAGGTAGAGATCCAAGAGTACGAGATCAGGTCGATGTTGTAGAACTAGTCGAAGAGCAGCCTCTCCTGTGGGCGCTTGAGAGACAACGGTAAATCCATCTGTCATCTCGACGTATGCAGAGTGTAGTTTTGCCACTCTGAAGTCGTCTTCAACTACGATTGTCCGAATGAGATCGGCTTTGGTTGCCGAAGCGCTAGGTGTGATCGCCACTCGCTACCACCTCTTTTACTAGGCCATCGTGAAGGCTCGACGGTATTACCATACCCGGAAGGATAATTTCAAAACATGCCCCTGGGATCGAGGTTACTCTAATTTCCCCTTTATGTTTTTCGACGATTTGTTTTACAAGAGCGAGTCCTAGTCCTCGTCTGGCACCGCTTCGTGATGCCTTGGTGCTGAACCCATCCATGAATATGGTTTCTTGGAGTGCAATAGGTACTCCTCGACCCGAATCGCTCACGATCAGCTTGAGCGTCTCACCTTCTGATGTAATTTTCACCGTGATCCAACCCATAGATCTACTCTCTGAGAAAGTTCCCATGTTTGAAAGTTCTTCGATCGAGTTGTCGATGAGATTTCCTAAAATTGTTAGGAGTTCAAGTTCACAGTGGAGATCTCCTTTGAGTTCTGAAACTGGATCGATCTCCAGCGCTACACCTTTCTCGTTTGCGACGGCTGATTTGGCGAGCAAGAGAGCCACGATAGTTTTTGAGTCGATCGCACCTTCAAGTGCTGCGGTTATTGTGGCGTGATCTTTGGTCAGGTCAAGTGCTAACTCCATCGCCTCTTG
Organism: Actinomycetes bacterium; assembly: GCA_021785255.1. Classification (GTDB taxonomy): domain Bacteria; phylum Actinomycetota; class Acidimicrobiia; order Acidimicrobiales; family Acidimicrobiaceae; genus Ferrithrix. Next base: position 8,583 of record JAJYGA010000134.1, on the reverse strand, counting down.
AGGATATCCCAGTCCGATCAACCCTACGATAACGTGAAGCTTGTTTGAAAACTCATGGGCTTGGGCGCGTAACGCTTCAGTCATGCCGACCATCCCGTCAAACTCTCGAAGTAGGTTTTCCCATTCGGTAATATCTTTTATTGTCACAACTGATCCAAGGTGTACTCCCTCTCGCTCCACTTTGATGTTGTTGACAACGAGAACATGCTCTCCTAGTACTACTACGGAGTCATGTTCTATGTCATTTACCTCGGTCAAAAGTTCTTTTAGACGCTTCCCTCGTACAAGTACTGAGAGTGGTCGCATGAAAGATATGTCGGGCAGCCCTAGGAGTTCTTTTGCCTCCTTGTTGAAGAACCTTACTCGACCACTTTGATCGCATCCGATAACTCCTTCGGAGATGCCGTATAACAATGCTTCTTGTTCTTGCAAGAGGCCAGTGAGTTCTGCTGGTGAAAGTCCAAAACTCGCCCGTTTTACTTCCAATATTATCCTCAGGTAGATAACTCCAAACAATACTAGAGCAATGACGAATGCCCATAACGAGTCCACAAATGCGATGTCCTCCGCCTGGTCGGTAAAGTGAGCAATGTTGGGAGCAGCGACGAGAAGTGCTCTTGGGCCTCCTCCTACTCCTTTGATGACGACCGATGTTAAGTTGGCACCGGTGATCGTCATCGAATTGCCACAGAGCATCTCGCCTCTTGGCTCTGAAGGCTTGGTCGCTAAGGTGTTTAGGGTTTGTTGATTAGGGCTGGCACTTTGGCTTGGACTTTGGTTCTGTGTGGTTATCTTTGTGTAAGAGGGAAATAGAGCGGCGTTTACACCAATAGATTTGCAGAATCTTTTCAACGTGGCTGTCGCTAAAGGAGTCGCCACTACTTTTCCGGCATCGGTGGCTACCTGGTTTCTTATGATCTCATTTGTGGCGAGGAGATTCACATATAGATGAGCGAGTTCTTTATGAGTCTGTGCCGCAACGCGTGACGTCGAAGTGTAACTGATGAGGCCAAACACGATTACAAGCATCAAAAGTATTACTAAAAGCGTTGCTCCGATTCGAACCGTAAGAGTCGAGGAGACTTCAGCGTGTCGCACCTGCCCTCCTCAGTTGCGTCTGTAACTGCTCTGTAATGATAGCAAGATTTGACTGAAACCGTACGTTGTGCCTCCGCTTGTGATCATGGTGTTTATGGGTTTTTCTTCTTTTATGACACTAAAGGTTAAAGTTTCAATAAATCTTGTTGCTTCGAATTTACCAGTCCATACTAAGAACCGCAACTTGTGTTGTGTTGGGGGAGTATTTGGGGGTGTTGATGCAACTTTTTCTCCAAGCGATTGGTTTTGGTCTAGTGACAGCTTCAGTTCTAGCTCTTATGAGCGTTGGACTATCTCTGCAGTTTGGAGTAACGAACTACGTGAACTTTGCATATGGAGCATTGTTATCTGTGGGTATGTTCCTCACGTGGACCTTTTCCGTAACCTTACACCTTCCATTTTTGCTTGCGATAGTCTGTGGTGTCTTAGGTACGGGAATCTTGGCCGTCCTCATCTCCGAGTTCCTCTTGGATCCCTTCGTGCGTCGAAGAAAGAGCCTTTTTTACATGTTGATCGTTACCTTTGGCCTGTCGCTTGTCTTGGACAACGTACTTCAGATTGCATACGGCGTTGGCTTCAAACAGTATCCGATTGCACAAGGTTCTCCTTTGAAATTAGGTCCCTTTAGCTTCACGAAATCTCAACTGATCATTATTGGGGTGGCACTGGTTGCCATGGTTGTGGTTCGTCTCCTTTTAGAAAAGACGAACTTGGGTAAGTCCATGCGTGCTATGTCGGATAATCCGGAGTTGGCTGCCATCTCCGGCATTGATACCAGAACTGTCACGAGGTGGACTTGGATGATGTCTGGAATTTTGGCGGGGTTGGGCGGAGTTGTTCTTGCGATTAACGATGTCTCGTTCCAAACAGCGAGCGGTGACGCCATGTTATTTGTGATATTTGCGGCCGTCATACTGGGAGGAATCGGGCAGATATATGGTGCAATGTTGGGAGCGCTGTTGATTGGTCTGGCGATGGAGATCTCTGCGGTATTTATCAACTCTGCGTATACGCAAGATATCGCATTTTTGATCCTAGTTGTCATGTTGCTGATACGTCCTCAGGGGCTTATTGCTGCAAGAGGAAAGGCTTAGGTGAACTAAGTGGATGTAAGGCTAAAACGGGAAGGACGCTTGGCAGTTTTCCGTGTCGACGTGGATGAGTTGATGGAGGTTGACTTGTGGATCTGATTCTTAGTTACGTGGCGACAATACTGGTGTTCTTTTTCATCTATAACATCTTCACAGTCGGACTGAATATCCAATTTGGCTATACAGGAATTTTGAACTTTACAGTAATTACCTTTATGGCCGTGGGTGCTTATGTGTCAGCTGTCTTTGCTATGCCTAAGGCTGTACCCGGCTCGGGTGTGTACTATGTGTTGGGTCTTTCTTGGCCCTGGCCGCTGGCCGCGTTAATGGGTGTGCTGGCCTCCGGGCTGTTAGGTTTCATCGTTGGTTTCATTGCATTACGGCGCCTTAGAAGCGATTATCTAGCGATAGTGACCTTAGCAGCTGGAACTTTGCTGTATGGACTCGCCGGAAACTACAACAAAGCCTTTGATGGTTGGGCGGGCTTGTTCAACGTTCCTCAACCATTTGGGTCTATTACGAACTGGACTCCGACGTCATATGATGTCTTCTTCGTCGTCATGTCGGGTTTGATAATGGCGGTGGCAGTGGCTTTTGCCAACAGACTCTACAAGTCTCCTTTGGGGAGAGCGATGCGAGCTGTGAGGGAGGATGCCGATGTCGTGGAGAGTTTTGGGAAAAACACCTTTAAGATCAGAATGCTGGCAATGGTTATCGGATGCGTCTTCGTTGGTATCGGTGGAGTGCTGACCATCGCTTATATAACAGCTCTCTCGCCAGCTGGCTGGACCTCTGGTGAGACTTTCGTCGTCTGGGCAGCGCTTTTGGTTGGTGGTCGCGGTAATAACTGGGGTTCGATCCTTGGTTCGCTTCTGGTGGCGGTTGTTTTCAACGAAGCCACGAGGTATCTTCCTCAGATGCCCCAGTACCCCAACCTTATCCCAGATATTCGTAACATCATTATCGGTGTACTCGTAATAGCGGTCTTGTGGTTTAGGCCTCAAGGCGTACTCCCTGAAAGAAAGGCAAGTTTCTTAGAACTTCCACGAAAGGCAAGTTCTAATCCAACTTCATCGATCGACTTAGCGTTTGAGACCGAGGTAGCTAAGTGACCGCGGTATCTTCTAGTGCGAAATCGGATCTTATGGACGATGAAAGTTCGATGATACTAAAAGTTGAGTCAGTGTCAAAGAACTTTGGAGGTGTAAAAGCTGTCGACAACTGTAGCTTTGAGATACCAAAGAGTTCAATATCAGCGCTTATCGGTCCTAACGGTGCCGGAAAGTCAACTGTTGTCAACCTTGTCTCTGGAGCCTTGAGGCCAGATAGTGGACGTGTCTTGTTCAAAGGTGACGATATTACGAAGGTGCCCCAGCATCGAATAGCACATCTAGGACTCATTCGAACCTTTCAAATATCCCGAGAGTTCGGGGCCATGACGGTTCTTGAGAACTTGATGGTGTCACCAAGGGAACAGTCAGGGGAAAGACTATTTACGGCTATATTCCGACCCTCTGTGACTAAGCGCGAGGACAATGAACTTGTTCAGAAGGCTCTTGATACGCTCGATGTCTTTGGACTTTATGACATGCGTAACGAGTATGCCTCTTCGCTGTCGGGTGGACAGAAACGACTGCTTGAGTTAGCAAGGGCCGTAATGGCAGAACCGGAGTTCTTGTTGTTGGACGAACCTATGGCTGGTGTCACTCCAGTTCTAATTCAGCGACTCGGCGAGCATATTCAACGCATGAATCAAGAGCACAATATTACCTTCTTGATGGTTGAACACAACTTGGAGATTGTGGAGCGAATATGCGAATTTGTAGTCGTTATGGCCGTTGGGACGACTTTGGCTACAGGGGAGATGAAGGAGTTGCGAAAAAATGATGCGGTTATCGACGCCTATCTGGGGGGTTGACGAGTGAGTGTTCTTGAGGCTAGGGTTGTTACCGCTGGATACGGTAGTTCACCTATCGTATGGGAGATCTCTCTCCAAGCCAAGGTGGGTCAGGTCGTCGCGATCGTGGGACCTAACGGCGCTGGAAAGTCCACGTTTTTAAAGGCGGTGTTTGGGCTCTTGCCGTTGACCTCGGGCGCGATACTCTTGGACGAAATCGATATTACAGCCTTGCAAAGTTACGAGAGAGCGCGAGTGGGGTTAGCTTACGTTCCTCAAGTCTCCAACGTCTATGCCACCATGTCGATTATTGAGAACCTGGAGATTGGTGCCTTTGGCGCTCGTGCTCTTAAAAAAAGCGAGATTAAAGGACGTATCACAGATGTACTGGACATCTTCCCAGACCTAGCCGCGATGCCGACGAAAAAAGGGGGAGATCTTTCGGGTGGCCAGCGAAATATGTTAGGCATGGCAAGGGCGATGATGGGAAATCCTAAAGCTCTCTTGCTAGATGAACCCACTGCCGGTCTTTCTCCTAAGTACGTCGATGTGGTGTGGCAACAGGTGAGAAGAATTGCTGATATGGGTACCACGATTGTGGTCGTAGAGCAGAACGTTGAAAGGGCGATTGCAAACTCGGAGTGGGTCTATGTGTTGGTGGCGGGAAGAAACCGTCATGATGGCCCCGCTGAGATGGTAGCCACCTTAGATCTAGGTCAGATATTTTTGGGAGCAGTCGCTCCCGTCGTAAGAGAGTGACTTTCTGACCTATCGTAATCCCCTGGTGGCAGGGGAGATGAACGGATTCACCTGACTCAGATGGATCTGACGCTGTTGACTAAATGGTTAAGGCGTGCAATGTGTACTAAAAAAGGAGGAAAAAGTGGGGGGCATTAAAGGTTGGATAAAAGGAGTGGCCTCGGTCGCTGCGTTATCCCTTGTTGCTGCAGCTTGCGGATCTGGCGCTTCATCTGCGTCTAACGCGGGGAGTAGCCAAAAGCCAACGGGCCCGATCGTTGTTGGCGAGCTTCTGCCAATGTCAGGTGCGGAAGGATTCGTCGGTCAGTGGTTTGATCACGGAGTGAAAGCAGGTATTCAAGCTGTCAATGCTGCAGGCGGAGTCATGGGGCAAAAACTTACACCAGTTCTTGAAGATACAGCAGGCGACCCCGTTGATGCTGTAACGGCCTGGCAGACGTTGAGGCTACATAATCCCAAGTTCATCATGGGACCCTCGTCACTTGAGATAATGGGAGTCATAAACGACTTTCAAAATGCCAAGATCGTGGATCTGATGGAAGGTGGAACTACACAGTTAGATCATATGAAGTATTCTTACGTGTATCGGTTGTTCCCATCGGATTCAGCGCTACTTGCTGCTGAGGCATACTTTGCCCTGCACAATGGTTGTAAGAGGGCATCTTTGATGTATACATCCGATGCCAACGCTCAGGCGGAGGTACCTCCAGTTGTGTCAGCATTTACTCACAATGGCGGTACGTTGTTGCAAAACGTGCAGTTGGTTGCGGGTCAAAGTTCTTACCTTACAGAGGTGTCCAAGGCGTTTCAAGGGAATCCGCAGTGTGTCTTTTTCCATGCAGACCCACAGACGGCGGCGACTTTGTTTGCAAACGTTAGGCAACTTGGCCACATGAACGTTAAGTTCATCACGGGAGATACTGGAGGCTCGATACAGCTAGCACAGGCTATGGGACTCTCATATGCAGCTAAGTATATGACCGGTATGACTGCACCGGCGGCATACGCGCAATCCAACAATGCATTTCTGGCTGCCTATCAAGCTGTGTGGCATACGAACAAGCCACTCCCGGCTTCGCCTGCGATGTACGACGGTGTAGTGATTGCGGCTCTAGCTATGACGATGGCACACTCGACGAATCCGCAAGTTTGGAGAGCTGACATTACCAAGGTGAGCAATCCACCAGGAGTGAAAGTGTACACCTACAAGCAAGGTCTTGCCGCTTTGGCAAAAGGTGAGAAGATCAACTACCAAGGGGCAAGCGGTCCGGAAAACTTTAACGCCTACCATAACGTGTTCTCAGCGTTTCAGGTGGTTCAGTTCAATACGGCGGGTCAGTTACATCCTATCTACAATGTAACGGCACCTGAGGTAGCGTCTATGTATTCCAAGGTTAAATAGGATTTACTCCTCGATGGAGATGGTGTGGTTGTAAACAGGTGTTTATGACCACACCATTTTAATTTAGTGGTTGCGCATCTGCACACATCGTATTAAATAGTTCTCAGAAGTCTATGTCCGTTGTAGTAAAGGACATTTGCTAGCCACTGTTCTCCGAGCCCAAGTTCAAATAGCGAGCGTATCTGCACGTCGTAACCGTAAGGTATGTTTGGAAAATCAGTGCCCAGTACCACTTTGTCTTGCAGTTCTTTCAGCTTTGGTATTAAGTTGGCTGGAAATGGGTCTGTGAGATCCGTAAAAGGCGTAAACGCCATTGTGGTATCGAGATATACGTTTTCAAAGTCCGAAGCTAGCTGCAAGAACTCAGCGTACTGGTGATTACCCATGTGAGCTATGACTAGTTTGAGTTTTGGGAAGTTGCGAAGAACGTCTAGCATTGGCGTTATTCCGGTAAAGGGTCCCGGGATGGGGGCCGACCCACAGTGGACAACGACAGGCACGCGAGCTTCTTGTAGTAACTCCCAAACCCCCTGTAAGAGAAGGTCGCGTGGATCGTAACCACCTACTTGAATATGAGCTTTGAAGACTTTAGAACCTTCCCTCAAGGATCTTTTCACATAGTTGACTGCATTGACTTCAGGGAAGAATGTACCTGAGTGAACAACCTGCGGATGACTTTGCGCAAAATCTGTACACCAATCATTAAGCCATTCAGCCATATTGGCTTTGTGGGGATAACATAGAGATGGGAATTCGATGACTCCCATCTCATCAAGGAGTGTCATGCGATCTATGGTTGGCAGTTTATATAGAATGGGCCAGTCTCTGCCGATGAGCGGACCCTTCTCATCAAAGTAACGCCACACCTTCTCCATGACGTTGTCCGGCATGAAGTGAATATGGATGTCAGACAGTCCAGGTATCTCGAGCGTATCAATAACCCATCTTATGTACTTAATCGACTCTTGAAATTGCTTGGTTGCATTTGCCGTATCTCTCAAGGTGGGTAACTTTCATGGTTGTGACGCCGACCAAGCTCAACTTGGTTGTCTCTTTATGATATAACAAATAGGGCGTGCCAAAGGTTCATCGGGCTGATCGTTCGTTGCGTGACTGCAGGACAAAACCTCTTTATAGGGTTGCAACAATTCGAACATATGTACTATACCAAGCAGCAGTGAAATTACCTGAGTGAGCACTGTCCCAAGGTATACATCCTCAGACAGCATATAAGTGGTATCGTGCCGGTACTTTACCTGTTCCTGCTCGTAAAGTTGGACAACTCATATTGGTGGGGGACTTAGAGTCGCCACCATCTGTGTCTAAGTCTGCCGTTATATATGCACGGGTCTCTTCTGCGGATCAGAAGCCAGACTTAGATCGCCAGGTTGTCAGAGTCCTTGCTTGGACTACAGAGCATGGATACTCAATAGATCGTGTAGTAACTGAAGTTGGCTCAGCTCTTAACGGGCATAGGAGTAAGTTTGTGTCTCTACTTAAAGACCCAAAAGTAGATACTATTTTGGTTGAGCATCGAGATCGGTTTTGTCGGTTTGGAGCTGAATATATAGAGGCTGCACTTGAGGCTCAGTCAAGGAAATTGGTTGTGGTAGACCCTGCTGAGGTAGACGACGACTTAGTGCACGATGTCGCAGAACTGCTCACATCTTTGTGTGCTCGTCTATATGGTCGTCCTTCGGCTGCCAACAAAGCTCAACGTGCTATTGAAGCGGTGTGCTCATGATTGCGGTAATGCGTACAAAAGCGCAAGCCCAAAAAGTGGCTGAACTAACCGGATGTAACGTTCTTCTTGACGAAGGTAGACCGACAAGAAAAGTATCACTCACCGGAGATTTCGAGCAATACCGAGATGCGGTAGAGTCAGTGAGTGTACTCTTCCAACTATGCGATGATACCGGTGAGAAGGTTCCGACTGGATGGACTATTACAGGAGCTTCTTTTGAGGTGGAGTGGCCCAAAGATCCACAGTCATCTTCTCTTGTATGGTCTCACTTCGGAGCCAGAAGAGTCGCCTACAACTGGGCGCTGGCCAAAGTCAAGTCAGATATGGATGCCAAAGAGAAGGACGAGAACTACGTCCCCACCCAATGGACTCTAGAGGCACTACGTAAGCAATGGAATCAGGAGAAGAATGAAGTAGCGCCCTGGTGGAGAAACAACTCCAAAGAGGCGTATGCCTCTGGCATAGCTGACCTAAGCCAGGCGTTATCTAACTGGACGAGTTCCAAACATGGAAGGCGAAAAGGTAGAAGAGTCGGTTTTCCTAAGTTCAAATCTAAGAGAAAAGATCAGAACAGAGTACGTTTTACGACTGG
>JAJYGA010000094.1:715-8364 GCA_021785255.1 Actinomycetes bacterium | reverse complement strand
GCCGGGGTGCAACAGGCTCTCTCTTCTTGTTTCATGGGTGAAGATGAGGTAGTGAACGCATCGCTGTCGGCGAGAACAACGTAGTACTCCCAGCGTTCGTCGTCGGGTCCAGCTACCCAGAACTTGTCTTGACGAGCATAACAGCAGGTGGTGTTCTTCTCCTCCTTCGTGAGGAGCCCTTCAGAGGCTAGACGGGTCTGATGTATTGCGACTTCAGTAGTTGAGTCCACCTCAACACCTAAATGATTGAGGGTTCCACCTTGTCCTGGATTTTCAAGGAGCACTAGCTTTAGGGGTGGATCGGATAGCACGAAGTTTGCGTACCCTGGATGGTGTTTGGCTGGTTCAGCTCCAAAGAGCTTGGCATAAAAGTCGATGGCAAGATCGAGGTTATTTACATTGATGGCTAACTGAAGGCGTGACATGGTAATCTCCTATTCCCTAGACGTATGTCTAGGTATAGTAGCTTACATTGATTTATGTCTAGGAATGCCTGTTATACTAAAAACGTGCCTAAATCTCTACCCTTAATAGAGTTTTCTAGAGCTGTGTGCTGTGCTCCAGTCGCAGCGGGGATCGTGAGCGACTCTGACGCACTTGAGGTAGCTCTTAGGCTTAAGGCACTAGCTGATCCGGTACGGATTAAACTGCTCTCAATGCTCTTTGCTTCTGGGGTTAGTGGAATACGTAACGTTGATCTTGCCCATGAACTACAGCTCACCGATGCTACTGTTAGTCACCATCTTGGCCAACTCAGTAAGGCTGGATTGTTGGTAGCAACTCGGAGAGGAGTGAGCACCTACTACGGGGTCGACCGTGTCGCCCTAGGTGCACTCGTTCGAGTTATTGACCCGAACTGCTGTTGAACGAACTCGGCTTGACAGATTGTCTGACGACGACCAGTTTCCAAAGATAGATCTACTGCTAATGACAGTCTTGTCTTCCCAGCATAGATAGGGGATACGAACCTGATAAACCTACTATCGAGGCAGGTACAGCTTTGATAGTAGGTCAGGAGGGAACATTGCTCAAGAGATTACTTAGCTATATCGCTGGAAAAGTAAAGACACCAACAAACTTCCTATCGTATGTTGAGCTAATGGTTAATCGCCAAGGTGTCGCATCCATAGAACTGGAATCAGTTGATTTGGCAGTATCCGCTAATTTGGAAAGGTTGTATGTCATGAAATAGATTGCTCGCTTGTCGATTATGTGTTATTTTTCGTATTGGTACGGAGGGATCATGTTCAGAGATTTTAGGTCACGGTAAGCTATGGCTGATCAGAATAGCTATAGTGCAGCTGAAATGAGTCGACTTGGTACCTCGGGAATGAGTCGGAACGTTGGATATGGTATCAACAAAGTTTTTGCTGCTGAACTTCTTAGCACCCTAACTCGTTCTAAGAGCCTGATCGGCCTCATACTCGGAGTAGAGGGCCTATTCGGCGTGGTAGTCAATCCTCTGTTTGGGCATCTAAGTGATCGTTACACCTCACGTTTCGGCCGACACCGTCTTTATGTTCTCCTAAGCACCCCGATAGCTGGCTTGCTTTGGTTGGGTTTTACCTATGCGAAAACCTTTGATCTTGCGGTGGTGTTTCTGGTTACCTTCTACCTTATGCAGCAGGTTCCACTTTCTCCTTACCAAGCGTGGATGCCGACAATTATCGAGCCTAAGGATTGGGGACGGGCTTCTGGAGTGCTGAATCTTTGGTGGCAACTTGGCAACCTTCTTGCATTTCTTCCTATTCCATTGATTTGGGAGTTCTTTCATAGTGCGGCCTTTTGGGTATCGGCAATCATAATGATTGCGGGGGGTCTTATTGCGGGATTAACTGTAAGAGATACAACGGTAAAACCAGTACGTTTCGCTCAGGCTGGACCGGGTGCTAGGAGGCGGTTCAATGCTAACCTTCGGAAATACTTTGTTGGTCAGATGCTTTGGTGGCTCGCATTTGAGGCTATTGCTTCATTTTTTACACTTTTCGTTATCCACTCTCTACACGGGAGCGTGATCGACTCTGCGCTGGGAATGAGTAGTTTTACTATTTCTGCGACTTTAGTTGCTACTGCGTTTGGAAAAAAATATAAGGAAAACTCTTCGAGGAATCTTTTGGTCGTCCTGCTGATTGGATTTGGGCTCTCAGCATTCTTCGGACTTTTTGTACATAGCGTCTACCCGGCCTTTGTACTTTTATTTTTATCGGGTATTTTTTGGGGTGGGATACAGGTTGTAAGTTATCCGTGGGGATCCGAGCTTCTTAGACAGGCTTCGCGGGGAATGACAGAGCCAAACTCCGACTTTGGATTATTGTATGGCATAATCAATTTTGCCCAATCTCTTGGTCTGTTGGTCGCAGCTCCGATAACAGGAGCTGTTATATCTCTCAGCCATGGTAGTTATAGCTCGATGTTTTGGGTAAGTGTCGCCTCTTCTTTTGCCGCAGCAGCTTCGATCGCACTTGTGACAAATGACCAGACGTCAGCAGTCGGAGACGTATTAAGTCCGGATGAATGAATCGTTGAGGAATCTGATAACCCTAATTCAAGGGAGATGTGTCGCACCTTACACGCGACCGTTTATTAATTTGTGTCGTTTGAAAATGGACGGTGCTGTTGTTTCAGTCAATGGTTGTGAGCCTTGTAAATTCACGATCTAGAGGAGTTGGAACTTTCGTGTAGGAACTCTAGATAGAAAACAACTTCCAGTACAAGTAGTACTTTCATGATAAGACTGATATCCGTACACCGACTTTAGAGGATAGTCGCTGCAAGATTCAATGACCTTGGTGAGCTTTGTAGGTCGACTGTCCCTTCTAAACCCCTATGACATGACATGCCTTTATGGACTTGTCGCGATGGCGGTGATTAGTCAAATTTGTTGGGGCGTCTAAATGAAGAAGTTTTAATTGACATGTATTTTTTGACCATCTCCGAGATTTTTTGGTAGTTGGTGCTGGACTACAGTGTGCTACGGGCGAATGCCGTTGTTCCAATGCAGTTACGGAAAACCTGGAAGACTTAGAGATCAATTCCTCTATAGAGTCGACACCTAACCCCCGGCGATTGCACCTATAAACACGATAGGTTCATCTCCATTCAGTACGTCTTTTGGAAGTACGTAATCCAAGGGAAAGGTGGATAGATCCTCTTGACAAGCGAATATGCGTACGTATGGTCGACGCGCCATTAATTTCTTGTTCCATAGCGTCCCGTCTAAAGTAGGGTAGAGAGTCTCTAGTTGAACTAATACGTCTAAAACCGTTTTGATGCATGTGCTAGGTAGTTCTAGTTCGTCGTCAATAGAGGCGAGAATCCTGAGCTGAGATGGAAGCCGAACTCTAATCAAGGAATGACCTGTGCTTCCACAGAAAGTATCGCAGGAAAGTCTGCGTCGAGCATGTCCCAGCTACTTCCTCCGTCTGAAGACAGATGTAGCGTTCCACCGGTGGTCCCAAAGTAAATGCCGCAAGGATCCAGCTGATCGACTGACATTGCATCTCTGAGCACATTTACGTAACAGTTGGACTGTGGTAAACCCTTTGTCAACGGCTCCCACTCTACACCTCCGGTTTGCGAGCGGAAGACTTTTAAAGCTCCGTCTAAGGGGAAGTGTTCCGAGTCACTTTTGATGGGAACTACGAATAGCGTCTCAGGCTCGTGGGCATGAATATCGATGACGAATCCGAAGTCAGTGGGTAAATTTCCGCTTATCTCGTACCAACTGTCACCCTTGTTATCTGAACGCATCACATCCCAATGTTTCTGCATGAATAATACGTTTGGCGAAGCATCGTGCCGGGCAAGATGGTGAACACAGTGACCGACTTCAGCATCTTCATCTGGTAAGTATTCAGACCTTAAGCCCTTATTAATCGGGGTCCAACTACTTCCTCCGTCTAAAGTACGGAAGGCGCCAGCGGCTGAGATTGCGATATACATCTCCAGAGGATTGTTCTTATCGATAATGACACTGTGAAGGCACATTCCACCGGCACCTGGCTGCCAGGCGGAGGAACTTGGATGTTGTCTCAAAGCTGGTATTTCGATCCAGCTACTTCCTCCGTCGTCGGTCGTAAAGAGAGAAGCATCTTCTACTCCCGCGAATACTTTATCTGGATCGTCGTGCGATGGTTCTAAGTGCCATACGCGTTTGAACTCGAAAGGCCGGGAGGTCCCATCGTAGAACTGGTGAGTTCCTAGATCCCCGACGTAGTCAAGCTGATTGCTTACGACCTCCCAAGAGATACCGCCGTCATTTGATCGCTGCATGGTTTGACCAAACCATGCGTTGGATACGGAGGCGTATATCCGAAATGGATCAAATGGAGACGCTTTCGCATGGTATACCTCCCATCCTCCAAAGTGAGGTCCCGAGATACTCCAGTTACGCCTTGCCGCATCCGCGTTACATATGAAGGCGCCTTTTTTTGTCCCAACCAGAAGTCTTACTTTAGTCATACCGTCTTCCCCATAACCTTGAACATCTCACATATGACTACTCTTAGTTCCTGCCAGCTCTATATGCCATGTGAGAACGATATCACATGGCATGATTTTTTGGAAGACTCTGAGAGTTTTATATGGAATGGATCATTAGTGACGGTCTTCTCGGCTTACTGTGCGAAACGAGATGATGCTAATCCGTCATAACCCATCAAGCATGAAGATTGTATGTTTTAAGATGCAGTGGCAAGGATTTGAGCTATACTCCTTGCTACCCCTCGTTCTGGCCTATTGCTACTGCGATGCTACGTGATAGTGATCTCTCTTATTCAAAGGGATGTACTTTACTTAGAGTTATTGGGTCTGGGTATTACCTTGATGAACTGGATCTTTGATGGAAGCGTTGGACTCAACATGATCGATACCTCCAGTTCTCCTCCTTGGCACTGCATCTTCCAACTCCCCCGTAGATAACCATCGGGGACGATTTGGGAGTGAGAAATCAAGGAACCGTACGTCTTCCTTAGACTTAAAAAGTCGGGAGGACGTCTTTCGTCGTCTCGATCTAAGAAGTAAGTTTCACAGACAGAACTTCGCAGTAGGTCTTGGTCGAATCGCTGGTAGAGTTTCACGACGACTCTTTGAAACTCTACCAGCGATTCAGAAGGTTCTTTTTTAGGTTTTGAGAGAAGTTGTTCTTGATGTAAGAGTTCAAGAGCTTCTCTAGCGATCTTTCCTATCGGTACATAAGTGCGATTACAAAGAGCAACTATCCCAGCACCAAAGGTTGGCAACCACTCCATTCTTGAGGTAAAGCCGGGTACTCCACCGCTATGACCTATGATCTGCCCCAAGTATTCGTGGTGTGCAATGGCTAAGCCGTACCCGTACCCTTGCAAGGTTATAGCAGGAGACTCATCTTTGGGTTTGGTGATAACTTGGTGGATTTGAGCCATCTCTCGGCGAGAAGAACGTCTTAGTACTGTGTTGTCGGTGTCGTTTCTTGGTGGCCAAGCGTCGAGGTGAAATAAGATATATTTGGCCAAATCAATGACGGTGGACGAGAGACCCCCCATAGCGCCAAATACGCCGTCTTCAAGGGCGGGTTCATGCACCCATTCGCCGTTCGAGACGCTATATCCAAATGCTTGCAGGTCAGGCGGAGTCTCTTTATTCTCCCAGATCGTTGAGGTTAGGCCGAGAGGAGATAGCAGTTCCTCTTCGGCAAATCTACGCAAAGACTTGCCAGTGACTTTAGCGACGACCTGACCCAAGAGAGCATAACCCAAGTTGGAGTACTCGTACTCAAGTCCAGGCACATGATTGAACGCAACTTGCGACTCGAGCATCTTCTCAAAGTCTCGGAGACCTAGATTCAGTAGACGATCTGCCCATGGATCGTCCTCGACGAGTCCTGAGGACATCGTCAGGAGAGACCTGACGGTAATGTCTGGGCTATCGAGAGTTGGGTACTTTAGATGTTTGGTAAGTGGGAGCCACTTCGCAATAGGGTCGTCTAGAGACAGACGCCCGTTGTCTCGAAGGATCAAGATACACGATGCGGTAAAACTCTTTGTCATTGAAGCGATGCGATAGAGATGTTCGGGCTGGGCGTGGAGGGCCGGAGTTATCCTTGAACTCCCGAACGCGTCTTCGTGTACGATCTCATTGTCGAGGATTAGTGCGAACGAGACGCTTGGTACTTTGAACGTCGACGAAAACTCAATAAACTTAGCTCTGATTTTAGATATTGTTTCGTCCAGTATATTGTCGATTGATCGTTGGCTAAATGGCACAGTGTTATTCATAGGATTGCAGCCTTACTTTTATGATTAATTAGGAGCGATCATTTTCCTACCATAAGCATATGGGTCTTTGAACACTATGGCTGGTGAGTTGCCTGAGAAGTTGATTCACGTTGGATTGGTTCTATCTAAACACCCATTATCTCAATTCGATCGCTGTCGATACGACGCGATGGTGCTGTATTTGGATCCATTTACCATGGGCACGGATGTCGTGTTTAGATTGATGGCGTCGAAGGCATCTATGAAGTATTGATGATGCTTTGATCCAAGGAATGTGTTTTCGGCGACAACAACGATATGTTGTTGAAGCGACTCTCTGATTGCTGCTTCGCAGCAATCAACAACTTTACGTGGCGTTCACTTCTATCAACCTTCACCTATAATCCGTTCATGGAAAAAGATAAGCTTTTGGCTAAGGTTAGTGAGATTCAGTGGTGTCATTCGATTGATCTTGGCGAAGGAGTGGTAACGCCAGGTTTGAGCAAGACCCGACCACTTGATGATCAGGAGTTGCCTGCCATGAGAGGCAAGTCTGTTCTCGATATTGGAGGCTGGGATGGACTTAACTCCTTCCTGGCTGAAAAAAGAGGGGCTGAGCGAGTGGTAGCGCTTGACCACTATGCATGGGGTGTCGATATGCTCAAGAGAAACCTTTACTGGGAACAGTGCAAGAAGAACGGGACCTTCCCTGACTACCGTCTAGATGAGACAGAGTTTTGGGATCCAACTTTGCCTGGAAAAGCCGGATTTGATCTGGCGAAAGAAGTTCTTGGCTCAAAGGTCGAGGCAAAGGTTGGAGACTTTATGAAGATGCCTGTAGATGAGATAGGTGCCTTTGACGTCGTACTGTTCTTGGGCGTACTTTATCACTTGAGAGATCCACTCGGTGCCCTAGAGAAGGTTCGTTCACTTACAAAAGAGGTTGCGGTAATCGAGACTTCGGCAGTCGTAGTTCCTGGTCACGAGGGAGAGTTTTTGGTCCGGTACTATCCTGCAGACGAGCTTGATGGGGACTTTGGTAACTACTTTGGACCGTCCGAAGAGGCCCTTGTAGCAATGCTGAAAGGTGTTGGGTTCCGAAATATAGTGACGGTCGTAGGACCTCCAGCTGTTAAGGCAGTTCCATTTAGGAGGAGCATGTCAAAGGTATACAGACTGATCGTACACGCCTACGTTTAACGCTTACTCGAAGACTTGTTAGAGATTGTAACTGATGATTTTCTTGCGTACTTTCCATGTTTAGGTAGTGGACCGAACACAGGGGGCCGTCCATTCCACTGCCTTACGGATCCATCCACCACGAGAATGTTGTGCTTTTTTTGATTCTTCAAACACTTGCAGAAGTCTCCCAAGGCCAACACGATCCAGCCAAATCGCAACGTTTGATACTCCGCA
>JAJYGA010000094.1:0-705 GCA_021785255.1 Actinomycetes bacterium | reverse complement strand
GACCGAACACAGGGGGCCGTCCAGCGGATAATTGCAAACTGTTGGTCAACGTAAGATTTAGAGTTGGCTACACCTTCGAAGCGCATGACGAACTCTTCAGATACATTAAGCGTCCAGTCACGACCACTGAATGGAGTTGGGTGATCCGAGTTAATAAAACTGGGAATGAGTCCAAGTACTTTATCTTCTATTGGCCAGTTAGCTTGAACATCTGACCTCTTTAGAGATATCTGTTTACCTAGATTTTCGGGCAAGAGAAATGCTTTGACGGCAGTCCTGGTTGTCACAACGGTTGCCTCTAGCAATTCCTGTGCCGCTAGAACCTTTAGGAGATGTCGCGCCGAAAGTGAAATCGATACTCTGTCTCCTGGTGTACTTTGCCCCGGGAGAGACGGCATAGCATTAGCAACTGCAGAGACATTTGTTTCTCGATCACCGCTTTGGTAAAGAGAATGCTGAAGTATCTTGACATCAGGCCATTTTCCATGTTTTAGAAACCATTGGAAAACCCTCGTTAAAAAAGCTGAGTTACTGTCAAACCAACTCTCATCCGCCATCGCTCGAATGATCCTGGCATTCCAACTGCCTCCCTTTATTTATCTCACCGGGAGAAACACAAAGGCTCATGTCCACTAATACCTACCCTCCATTAGGCTACATGCGAGGTCAAATACTCATCCAGCATGCTCCCCTTAAAGTGCTCTA
>JAJYGA010000111.1 GCA_021785255.1 Actinomycetes bacterium | reverse complement strand
ACAATCATGGATACATCTCCGATTAGATAAACGACATATCTTGCTGTATTGAACTTCCACTTTGAGAGTTTTGGCCGTCCAATGCAGGTTCCACATGTATTCCCCCTTTGTCTTGCTAAATTGGCGGGACCAAAAACGCTTTCCCTTGGTAGGCAAAAGGCCGATATCGAGCCTCACGAAGACGGGAGAGCGTAGAGCGTGCACGAACTTAGGCATACCGCAGTGAGCCAGCCATTAAGTGGCCTCGTACCGATGCATAAAGTTTCCAGAACTCTGGGACACAACTTGATTCTTGTCAGGCTTGACATCTACTCGCATTTGACCGGTCAAGACAACGAACTTGTAGCGGATTGAATGAGAAAAGGCAGGGATCAAATTCGATCACTAAGGAAGCGAACAACTTGCAGCGACTGACCTAGCGGAAATCCAGGTTCGAAGGGTAACGCTATAAATATTCCTCTACCTGTACTTATAAAGCGCACTCGGAGGAACTCGAACCCTCAACCCTCTGATCCGAAAGATAGATAGAACTCGTTTCAAATGGCGCCTTGTGGCGTCAGATTATTTCATAGACGGTTAGACAACTATAAACATGGAAATCACTATTGACGCATGTGGGCAATACCTTTTGAGATACGCAGCTAAAAGCCATCTTCTAGATCGAATGCAGCTAAGATTGCCTGAGTCAACGCTGGTTCCTGCTCGGGAAGTAGCATCCCGATTTGACGCGCTAATGCAGATGTTGGCACAGTGGTTATGTTGTCGCAGCTGATCACGCATTCTGAGTTGAGCCCATTTATTTTCCCCACTGGAACCTCGGTCGAAAGGCCCCTCACCGTGGTGGTGATTGGAGCGACTGTGACGTTGTTTAGAAATGGTCTAACTGGGCTTCTTGTGAGCACAAGTACGGGTCGTGCTTTATCGAGCTGCGCGATATATATGGGTCGCACTAATCTAGTTCAATCGGCTGGTGGACACCATATTCAGCCAGCTCATCGAGGTCGTCGGTAACTCGTGATCTACTCAGTATCGCGACATCTTCAGCAATTCTCATCCGCCTTTGCTCGTGGGTAAGTGCCCGCACTACCGCCGCTGCCCTACTGGGGACCTCGCCCTTGGCAACAAGAGCGTCGACAAATTTTACAAGATCTTCAGGCAGACGAACCGCTATTTGTTTGCTCATGACTTAACTATACCACTGTGGTATGCACTATGGTACCATTCCTGAAATAGAGATGACAGCAGTTTGACAGTAGTTGTCAAAAAGTTACCTGTAAGCACCTGCCTAGAGTCCCGTTCGTGCTGGCCATACTCATCAAAAGAAGTCGTAAAACCAGATCTGGAAACCATCGAAGAATTCTTTAAACTGTACACAAACTACCCACCAAAGCAGATTTGTCCAGATACCAAAAGGTCTTGATATGGCGTACGACCTGTACTTATAAAGCGCACTCGGAGGAACTCGAACCCTCAACCCTCTGATCCGAAGGTGTATCTTTACAACATCATGTGTCGTCATGCAGTCGCACGGAGTTGCATTTACGCCTGTCAGAAACTGTGCAACTACGGAGAGTCAATTCCCGCTGCCAGGCACGGCGAGTACGTGCAAGGGAAAAGTTGGGTTGACGTTGGGTTGAGGGCAATTCCAGAATGACGGTCTACAGTTATGGGAGATTGCGGAGGCGTTTTGACACCCGTTTCAGCTCAACCCGAACATTCGTTTCACAGTTACCAGACACTTGGGCACGTGTATCGCTTGAGTAGCCGCTGAGTGTCGTGTCCACTCACGAGCCGCTGGAGCGTCGTTGACGGGTTGTAGTGACTTTACGAGATCGTCTACTCACGCTGCGGTGATGTTTGCAGCTGAGCGTTGGCCGATACTCAGCAGAAGCGCGAACAGCGATTCTCACACGTCAACCACAGTTGGAACGCTCTCCGATCGGCGACGTTCAGGATTCACCGCCTGGTCCAGTGTCCGCCTCTAGCGCTGGTCAAAAGTGCTACCCTAATAGGCGGGGTGGGTCAGAAATATCTTGCTGTTAATGAGTCAAAAATAGGTTGCTGGCAACAGCGTGTTATCACTGCCGAGACGGTGCTCGAAATGGCGCGACCGGGCTTTACTTCTCCGGTGCCAATTGCTCCATCGACTCGACGAGCTTCTTCAAGGCGTCGAGGATGGGGTTTTCTTCGTCCGTGCCTAGTTCGTTGTCCGCAGGTTGGTCAGTGCCTGGCTCGCGCGGGTTTTCCTGAGTGATAATCAGAACAGTCACCTCGCCTGCTGCTTCGAGCGTGTAGGTCATCGTGAAGTAGTTTTCGGGCCGGTCTTCGAGATCGGGCCGAGGTGCGAACAATGAGTAGCGAAGCCGAGAGGCGGGATCGAACGCCAGCACCGTTCCCCACTGCTCAAAGGTTTTGCCTTCCCAATCGCTGGTGAAGCAGATCGGAGAGTCGACCGCCCACGTGGTGCGTAAGACGCTGCCGTACTGCCACTGCTTCACGTACTTTGAGTCGGTCAGCGCGGCCTGCACCGTCTCCGGACGAGCCTGAATGCGAACCTTCGAGGTGGACACACGTATGAGCGCTGAGTCTACAAAGCCCGAGCGTCATTGTCAAGAGCTCTGGACCAGAAATCTCGCTCAGGTGGTGGCGGATCTTTTTTTGGCGTCGGTGTTGGGTGCCTCGATCGTCGTCGTACTGCTCCTCTCTTGTAGCTTGCCGTCGATGAAGGTGGTCCCGGTCCGGACAAAGATGTCAACGAGTTCGGCTGCGGTAGTCTTGGGCTGACAGACCTGGGCAGAGTCGAGCGACGCGCTACGCGTCGCCAGCCCGGCCTTGATAGTTGTATAGAGATTCCTAACATGCTCACGCGATCACTTACGACTGTGGACTCGGAATCTCGCGGTATCGATGCAGAATCGCTCGGATCGGTCGGATACCAGACGCACCAAGACCGCCATCTAAGAGATTGCGAAGGTAGCGCTCTACCTCAAGATATCAGTGGAGCCGATGGCACGGATGCTCATGTCCTCTCCGACGCACTTGTTTCAGAGTTGTTGATAGGCCAACTGTCTCTTTGGGGATAGATCCTTCCAACGGTTTTTCTTCCAAGATTCAATCGCCTCGTTGAAGGTGGTGCGCTTGTTCCACTTGGAGTCCTCGATGACTGAAGCTGGAGCCTCCTCGAGGAGGAGTAACCGGCGAGTGAGTTCACGCTCTGCATCACGTTTGGATCCGACGAAGGTGAAGTAGTGATGCTTGACATTGCCGTTAGCGTCTCTCCCAAAGAAGACTCGCAGTTCTCAGACGTTGGACTGTCCTCTGAGACGAATCGTTCCTACCACAACCATCCCTTGTGACAAATATTGGGTGTTCTGTTGGGTTAAAGGGGATCGTAGCAGAGATGATATTGAGATTAGGCTTCCGAACTGGGATAATGAGCGCGCTCGGAGAGACTCGAACTCCCAACCTTCTGATCCGTAGTCAGATGCTCTATCCGTTGAGCTACGAGCGCAACTTACGAAGAAACATCCTATAGACCACCAAGACGATATCAGGCAGAGTTCCCTTCGCCATGTGTTTACCAAGACCGAAACACCCTGTGAAATCAGATCTTAGGAGTTCATAAGACGTAATTTTCACACAATGCGTTAATCTCTTTACGGAAAATAAGGATACCAAAGTGCGGAGAGTACCTGCACATACCTCCAAAGGTGCTTAAATTACTCCCATTTCACCGCAGCCATACACAACCTCATATAGATACCGAGCGCAGAGAATCTAACTCCGTTCTTGGACTTCCAGTAACAAGAAATCGTGAGTCCCTATTCTCATTTGCCTAGCGTTCCATACATCTTTGCGAATTCCAATTAAGGAGTGAAACGTGGGACATTACCACCATTGGATCGGCACACGGCAAGCTCAGATCATGCATATCGGCACAGATCAACAAAACATTTTGTCTTTCACCTTATGATTACCCCTGTGGAACAGCTCCGTTTGAAGTGCACTAACCCGCCGCACTTTCATATTTGTATTCATTGTTTAAATTTCCGACAGTATTCCATGCAAGTCCCATTGGCCCACTTCAACTTAGTCTAGGCCAAACGACCCAACGCTTGTTAGGAACATCGCAGCATACAGTTGTAGCAGATCAACTCTTACGCCCAAAACGCCTCTACGTAAACCTCCCCAAAATCGGAGCGATTTGACATCTCCGATCACAAAGACGCAACCAAGAGTTTCACGCCCCAACCCTACCATCACCACGTTTCAGACATACCTACGTGGGTATATCTGCGTATGTTTTCGAAGATGCACTTAGATATAGTCGAAATTAGACTATCTCAGGAATACCATTAGGGGTATAAGCGTTCAGAGTTGTGTTGAGCGTTCTAAAGTAAGTAAATTGGAGGAATAATGGCGACCGTCACTTTGACCGCAGAAAACTTTGAAGACACCGTTAACTCAAACGATATAGTATTCGTTGACTTTTGGGCCGCATGGTGTGGTCCCTGTCGGATGTTTGCCCCAGTTTTCGAATCTGCCTCAGAGAAAAATCAAGACGTGGTGTTTGGCAAAGTTGACACTGAATCAGAGCAGGAATTGGCCGCCGCATTTGGAATCATGTCCATACCTACTCTTATGGTTTTTAGAGAAAAGATCCTAATATTTTCCCAGCCTGGTGCTCTTCCTGCACCCACTTTTGAACAACTAATTCAGCAGGTTCGTGACGTAGACATGGAAGAAGTCCGCAAAAAGGTCGCTGAGGCGCAAACGCAAGGCGCCCAGGGTTGAACGTAGGGCAGATGGCTTGACTATCCTGTCGAGGTCTTCATACGCCTAAGCCCATAGACGAGCAAACAGGTTCATAAATAGTTGACCGCTACCCAATGGTAAAGGAGGCTATGAACAGTTTCTTTCCCTTGACTACCTCGGTTACCTTCACTGGGTAACCGTTGATGTCGCCTGACAAGCTGACCGATATGGGTTTTGTACCTCTGACGTTCTCAGACACCTGCAACGGTGAGTTCTGGGTGATCGGTCGTCCTGCGTATGCACTCGGGAAAGGGGCGCCCGGCGCAAACTCGCTCCACCATGAACTATGATTCGCCTCTATGGAATGTATTGCTGCAAACCAAGCTTCTAATGCCACACCATCTAACTGAAGTGGGGCGTCAGATTGAATAAAGGCCTTTGAAGGACTTCCTTCGAAGTTCATCAAACCTAATGGTTGAGTATTATTTTGCAGTTCCAGGCTTGAAAAGGGAAGACCTTTCGGATCGTTGATACTAAGTCCTTGAGTGAGATTTACAACGTTGCCAATCTTGACTGCCGCAGGATCTTGAGGAAGGGTTTTCACATAACTAGCGGTAACAACATACCTATCTGGTGTAAAAAACAATGCATTAGGGGGCCAACAGGTGTCCATGACGATCGCACCCCCTGAAGGAACAGGAATTTGCCTGCCCGGAGCACTAACGACCGCTTGAGACACCGTAAACTCATAGGTAGCACAGGGCACTGTGTAGGTAACGATATCTCCCTTCTTCAGCTGATTTAGCTCCGAGAAAAAACTGACATCATGAGCCGCTAACAAAGTCGCTGAAGACGGTCCGGGCCATGCCGTTGCAGGATCATGTCCGATTGCAACGTCCAAGACCGAGTTAGTCAGTCCTTGTTGCACTGGAGCCGTTAAACCCAAAGAAGGTATCTTCAACACTCCGGGACCTGGCCGAGCCTTGCAGCTGTTGCCGTGGTAAGTGTTCTTGAGAGCAATGGCCAACCGATGATTTTGGGACTTGAGAAGTTTTTGCGCACCAGCTGAGGATCGATTGTGCCACCAAATCGGATAGGCGGCACCACCAAGAGCGAGTAACAGTAATACGATCCCTAAGGACAACCTCGCAGTCATAAACTTACGAGATGATTTGGAAGAATGTTTTGATTTCAACGGCCAAATGCACCCTCAGTGAAAATTACATTATAATATTACTAAGAGTAGTAATTATTGCACTACATTCTACTTATTTTACCACGAACCTTCTGCCTTTATGGCTTAGGCGACAGGAACGGGGCAGTGCGTAAGAAAATTTTGAATCTGGAGGACATAGTGTAACAGTTGTCTAGCTCGCGGCGATAACTGATGGCAGTGGTTTCCCATTATTGTGGGATCCGAAATGCATAGCCAAGGTGTTTAGAGCTAAATTAGTTTTTAGATGTAAAGCAAATTATTTTTCTAAGTGAGATAAGTTTCATGATTATAGTGCTTGGGGATGAGTCAGATTAACTCCATACAACAGAATAAAAAACCTCGAAAGCGCGAGCTAACAAAGAGTTCGTTGATTAGCGCTGCTGCAAAAGCGTTTTCGCTTTATGGCTATCACAGTACAACGATTGCACAGATAGCAGAGCTTGCTGGCGTAACCGAGAGAACCTTCTATCGATACTTCGCTAGCAAAGAAGCCACCATACTTGAGGAGATAACGAGATTAAACGATCTGTTTCTCTCTCTCCTCAACGAACAGCCAGAGTCAATAGAGATTCTCGATGCAGTGGATAGAGTTCTTTCCGAAATGAATCCCAGATATGGCATGGCTGCCAGTACTATGTTGGTTGTTTCACGAGGAAGCTTTGACGATCAGCTCGCTAAGGACTTGGCTCGAATCTCTTGGTTGTATGAAGAACAACTCCAAGCGGAACTGCAAAAACGCATTATCAAAAGTTTTCCTTTTGTCGACCCTGAAGAAGCCAGAGTTAGCTCCATAGCAATTGCTAGAGCTGTAATTGGGGGCATTCGCTTTGCTCTGCTCGAGTGTGCTCAATCTGGAGTTGAAGAAGCCACAAAAAGCCCTCTATTCATGCAGAGTTACCGACGTTATATCGGAGTATATGAACGATCATGTCGAATTAGACCTTGTCTTATAGATATTCATGCCTCTGCAACTAATGTTGGGTGATTTATGATTCTACGTCCCTGACTCAACTTTAAAATAGTCACAAACAAAGTAGATGTGCCAGACGTGCAAGCATTCTTGCCCGCCTGAAGAGCTTTAAGTTCTTATTCGCGGAGTCACTAACGTTCTGCGTCACCACGACGATACTGTTGTGTCATCTCGTCAAGGCGTGCTTTTAGATCATGATCGATCTCATACTCCAGAGCCTTCAGGGAGTCGTTTAATTGTTCAGCCTTAGAGGCACCGATAATCGGAGCAGTTACGACGGGATTAGCCGCTACCCATGCAACGGCCATGGTGACTATGGGAATACCCGCCTCATGAGCAAGTTCTTTTAATTCCTTGACCATTTCAAATTTATCTTCATGCCAGTAACGTTCCCTATAAAGCTGCGATGCACGGGAGGAGTTGAATCTTGTTCCGACCTGAGGCTCAGACTTCGGATTGTGCTTTGCCGACAGCAGCCCACCAGCAATTGGGTTGTAAGGTATCACCCCTACCTCTTCCTCCTGGCTAAGTGGAAGAAGTTCACGTTCAATCTCTCTAAACAAAAGATTGTAGCGAGGTTGAACTGAGTCAAAACGTACATATCCTCGGGCTTCCGATTTTCCAAGTGCTCGCGCCAGCTGCCAAGCCTTAAAGTTTGAACAACCTACATACCGGACCTTTCCCACGTGCACCAAATAGTCAAGAGCGGCAAGAGACTCCTCTATGGGGGTCTCAGTGTCATAACTATGAAGCTGATAAAGATCAATGTAGTCCGTGTTTAAACGACGCAAAGATGCATCAACCGCATCCAGAATATGCTTGCGAGAAGCACCTTTTTGATGTGGAAATGGGCCCATCTCACCAACGCACTTGGTTGCCAATATTATCTCATGTCTATGTCTTGGTAGCCATCGACCGATTATCGTCTCCGTGGTGCCCGCCAGTTCGTGTCCCCCACCTAGAGGATACACATCTGCAGTATCAAAGAAGTTGACACCAGCGCCCAAGGCTTTGTCCATGATGGCAAAAGACATGTCTTCATCGGCTTGGGTTCCAAAGGTCATCGTTCCCAGGCACAATCTTGATACCTTCAACCCACTACGGCCAAGACGAACCACGTTATCCACACTCAAGGCAGTTAACCTCCCAACTCTTTGTGCACGCCTATCATCTTACTTTGCCCAAGTGTTCTGTTTCTACCAGATCTCGCTCACCCGATTGACAAGCGCTTCAGTTGATGTTTCAGCATTAGTCTCTTGACTGTGGAGATTAAACTTAGGAAGAACTGCAGATAGTTGCCAGCAGAACTCACTATTGCCACAGAACTCTGTACTGCTTTAGGCACCTTAGGATACGAGTCAATCCTTGACATGCCCTCTTCTCCACCGAAAGAACTTGAGCGCGTCGGACCATCTGATTGGCAGAGTCTGCTCAACACGTTGAAACATTCCACTCACAGCAAAACGCTCTCTTGTGCTCTTATCAATGGGAACGCCTTCTTGCATGCCCACTCAGCTCTCAGGGGGCGTCTGCCAGCGAAGGTCGAGTGGAGGGGGCCCACAAGAACCACGGGGTTTGAGATGGTTCCCGCAGATCTCCGAATTGATCACGTATATCTTGTGTCCTGCAAATATGCCTCAAACGTTCTTATAAATCCTTCACCCACCCACCTCTTTGACAACCTCTTGCAAAGCAGACCCACAAATCCTTCAAAAAACTGGTATCTTGAAGTTGCCAAAGACGAGTTCAATACCCTTTTCCAAAAGACCAAATCCTACATTGAACATCTTCATCCTTATTCAAGAATGCCCGATTCGTATTTGTCACTCACCTCTCAAGACAAAGCCTTCATTAAAGAAGTGCTCTCGGAGAACAGATGGCCAAGCGAACTCTTCCCCTACTATCAAGCGCTATGTGATGTCGTAGCTTCCAACACTGCAAACCGTTGGAAAAAGAACCTCAAGGATATAAAACTCCAAGAACTACTACTTTGGAGGATGCTACGAATCTCCGAAGCTCCTTATTACATGCTCGGAGTCTCAAAAGATGCCAAAGAAACTTTGCGTCTCCGCATAGGCACTCCTTGGGATTGGAACTCCCTCTTCAAACTTAAAGGACTTGAGATAACTCCTAAAAGTGCTGGACAACCGACGGTGTCGTGGAGGGCGATCGTCATAAACAAGGTTACCCAAAAAGAGCTTTATGTCCAAGGTCACGTAGAGGTCAGATGGAGTCACGGACGCTTTAATCAAAACCCTGAAGCCAAGGTTTACTTAGATACGCCACATAAAGAGTTACCAGTCTATTTCGATATTGAAAAAGAGGAATCAGAGATCGGCATTGCCGATCATCAAAACTCTCTCTTTGATTGAAGAACAACTCGGTTCAACAGCGCACATTTGCAAGAACGAACATGCTTCACAAGTCATGACACATGAGAATTAAATAGTCAATCCAATTTATTCCACTATGCACACATCATGTTTTCACAATCTATCCGACTCTGTTAAATAACAATGCTAATAACGGATATCGGTATACGCATTTGGAAACTAGCTTAAACTTAAGGTAACCTAATAAAGACACAAATGAAATAGTTTGCCTTATATCGGCAGCTTGTTCAGGCAGAAAACTTGACCATTTTGGTTGTAAGTTGCGAGACAGTACAAGGGTAATAAAGTTAATGAGTTTAGGTACGATACTTAATCGAGTCAGTAATTCAAACGGTCTTGGGGGCCTATCAAGTGACTGCTAGTGAAAATCTACACAGTAGTTCTAACGATGACTCTTCCGAACAAGACTCCGACTCACATCAGGACTTAGGGGCTCAATCAATCCAGAACCCCGCTGGCCAAAATCGGAAAAAACGACCCGGTCCTTTTATCTCGACTCCTATTCCTTCAAAAAGAAGTGCCTTAGAACAACCCAACACTCGTCCGGATGCCGCAGAACCCAACCTTAAGTTTTGGCTTGCATTAATTGTGGTAGGCATAGCAACCGGTCTTTTTGGAGACTTGATGATGGTAGTGCTATTTGGAGTGCAACA
This sequence comes from Actinomycetes bacterium, assembly GCA_021785255.1. Classification (GTDB taxonomy): domain Bacteria; phylum Actinomycetota; class Acidimicrobiia; order Acidimicrobiales; family Acidimicrobiaceae; genus Ferrithrix. The sequence continues at coordinate 26,408 of JAJYGA010000111.1, read as the reverse complement.
CATTGCCTACAACTACCACAGCGGATCCTACCAAACCGCCGTAGAACACGTATCGGGATTACATCGAGTGCTTTCACTCATGATCGCAGGGGTGTTCGGAGGGATTGCGTGGTACTTGCTTCGAAAGTATACCAAAGGCGAAAGCACCGAAGCCGACAACATCTTGTGGCTCGGCAAAGGACAGCTATCGTTCAGGCGAAGCTTTCTCACCTCTATAATCTCTGAGATCGTCATAGGAATGGGCGCATCGATTGGACGAGAAGCGGCTCCTAAGTTGATGGGAGCCGTCTCTGGAGATTACTTAGCCCGATGGACGAAGATGAGCCCTCATCAGCGACGACTATTAATTGCCTGTGGTGCTGGAGCAGGCCTGGCAGCCGTGTACAACGTTCCCTTGGGTGGCGCACTCTTTGCCGCAGAGCTACTTTATGGAAGCCTTTCAATCTCTGTTGTTCTTCCAGCTTTAGCTACGTCCGTCATCGCCTCTGTTACTGCTTGGATCTATCTACCGAATCGGGCCACTTACTTGGACTTGGGTAACTTTCACTTCTCGACATCTCAGTTGATATGGGCAGTAGTAGCTGGTCCGATCTTCGGTGTTATTTCCGTCGGGTATGTTCGTATGATGGCATGGGTAAGTCACTATCGCATGGGTGGAAAAAAGATTATCGCCGCGCCTTTTGTGGCATTCACCATCTTGGGAGTAATCGGAATCCGCTATCCTGAGCTCTTTGGAAACGGTAAGGACATGGCTCACCAGGTATTCGTTGGAGGTGGAACACTTACTCTTCTTCTTGCACTTTTTGCCCTGAAACCATTTGTAACTGCATTATGTATTGGAAGTGGCGCTTCGGGTGGCCTCTTTACTCCAACCCTAAGCACCGGGGCCGTCTTGGGTGGAGCAATGGGGATTATGTGGTCCATGTTATGGCCAGGGGCTTCAACGGGTAGCTACGCACTCATTGGAGCAGCAGCGATCATGGGATCGGGCATGCAGGCTCCATTTGCTGCTGTCGTTCTGGTACTTGAGTTGACTCACACCGGTTTCGGCATTATCGTCCCGCTCATGATTGCCACCGTTCTGGCAACCCTGGTAGCAAAAACCATCGACGGTTACTCAATATACTCCGCCCGCCTTCCAGAGATAGAATACTAAGCCGATCAGGTAATTCAGCTCAGCACGATGACTTCGATGAGCTAGCCTAAAGTATCCAAGGATTCAAAACGATTTGTAACAGAAACCGCCTAGCATTACCACAAGTATTGCTCTAAGAAGGTATGGTTCGGTGAGATTTGACGTATGCTTTACACCAAAGCCCAGGGTGTCTATAGATGTCTGAATCTACAAAAAATCAACGCACATCCACAAGATCCTATGGGAGCGGCAAACGAGAAGGACACGACGCTTCGTCTTTTTACAGCAGGTTTGCACCTCCAAAGTTATCTGCCGACGAAGATATCGCAAGATGCTCCGTACCAAACACGCTCTGGAGTGCCGACAGTAGAGATCTGTCTTTCATAGAGGACAATAGCGTAGCTCTTGTCGTAACCTCACCTCCCTATTTTGTGGGCAAAGAGTACGAACTCGAAGTGGCAAACGGCTATCCCTCCTCATATATAGAGTATCTAGAGTTGTTAGGTGACGTCTTTGCGGAGTGTTATCGGGTGTTGGAGCCTGGTGGACGAATCGCGATCAACGTTGCAAACCTTGGGCGAAAGCCCTATCGTTCTTTATCTTCCGATGTCGCTTCGATCCTTCAGGATTCGTTGGGATTTTTGTTAAGAGGCGAGATACTTTGGATCAAGGGGAAAGGGGCAAATGGATCTTGCGCTTGGGGTAGCTACTCCTCCGCTTCAAACCCCGTACTTCGAGATGTGAGCGAAAGAATTATCGTCGCATCAAAGGGACGCTTTTCCAGGGTTATTGACAAAAAAAAGAGACGCGAACTTAGCTTGCCGCATCAAGATACCATCGCTGCAGAAGACTTTCGAGCTTGGACTTTAGATACTTGGTATATACCACCTGCATCGGCAAAAAGGCTACAGCATCCAGCTCCTTTCCCTGCTGAGTTACCTGCAAGACTAATTCAGCTCTACACGTACAAAGACGATGTCGTACTCGACCCATTCGGAGGTGTTGCGCAAACAGCGATAGCCTGTCTTCAGACCGAGCGGCGTTATATATGCGTCGACTCTGAACCGCGCTATATTGCGATTGCCGAGGAACGCATTAGGAAGTGGAAAGATCAAAACGTTGTCTAGGCATTCTCACAAAGATAAATATTGAATAACGATACCTCTCATTCACTTTCTCACCCAACGTAGAATTTAACTTGCGCGCCTTGCTCCTTGACGAGGGAGTTCACCTTGAAACAACTGTTACTACGGCCGTGTGGTCAGTAGCACCAGGTGCTAGGTCTGGATTAGTTCAATTCGATTCCCGAATGAGTCAGTGGTGCAACAAAAACGTTCCAAGCCTCTACTTTGAAGATCTTGGACATGATGCCCCTTGTCTCTCAACAAAGCAACTATATTTTCAAGATCTGTAACACGCAGAGCGATATGGGACGTTTTAGCGGGAGTAAAGTTCTCCTCGACACCAAGGTGAACTTGAAACCCATCCCCTCCAAACCAGCAGCCACCTCGGCTCTTCAGATCATCCGGTTTTTCAATCTCACGAAGACCAAGAATCCCCGTAAAAAAATACCGAGCTTCACTTTCTCCACCTTTTGGCATGGCAACTTGGACGTGATCCAAAGCTGCTACTGGAGCCAAGGGGTTTTCATCCACGTTAGAACCAACAACGAAAATTCTTCGGAACGGAAACACCGTGCCAATGGAGGAAGGTGGATAGGCGTCACTCAGAAGTTTTGCATACTCATCCAAGAACTCAGATTGAAGACCAGGCGACAAAGCCTCTAAGACGGGACGCAGGGTTGTACCCTTTGTCCACTCAAGCACCGCATCTCCGCCATGAAGCACATGTAGGTAGGTGGTCTCCCAAGCTGCGGTCAAAAGTCCGAGCTCCGCAAGCAAAGCTAAATACTCTTTGGCTGATCCCAAAATCTTCGGTTTCGGCAAATCTCTTCCAAGAACAGAAAGCCATTTGGGACTCTGCACAACGGAGTCAATGAGCATATGGGAAGGTTCATCGAAGTTCGCGGGGACCTGAAAAGCCATATTGCCACTTGGACTTAACCAACTCGCCATTTTTTCCAATAAAGACTCTTGATCAGGAATCCATTGTAAAGCAGCATTAGATAAAATTAAGTCAATAGGGTCTCTTGGTTCCCATGAGGTCATATCCACAAGTTCAAATGTGAGACGTCCAGGAACCTCCAGAGTCTTTGCTCTTTCGATCATCTCAAAAGAGCTGTCAATACCGAGAACCTTAGCTGCTGGCCATCTACTAAGAAGAGTGGCGGTCAAAGCCCCTGTACCGCATCCCAGATCGACGATTGACCGAGGACTACACCTAACTCGCGCGGTCAAATCAAAGAAAGGTTGAGACCTTTCTTCTTGGAACTTTAAATACTGCTCAGGATTCCACATCTAAGTATCCCCCTTTTATAATACAAGCATAATACAACTTGTCATCCACAAGGGATACTGGATTCATCTTTTATCTACAATTACGTCCTAAAGCAACTTGCACGGACAAGGTTCTTTTCATTTGTGGAACTCACGGGTGATAGATCCTGACCCGTCCGGGTTTGGGAACGAAGAAGCTCTTTGGCTACGATTCCATCTCTCTAGAAGCAGCCCTTGGATATGAAACGTTTCTTGATTTCATCACTTTCAGATCACCTATTTGAAAGTATCCTTGACACCCTCCGCTGATTGGAGAACATGCGATATAGGTTCACCAAAAGGCTTTACCACTCAAATAACCAATGAGGCTGCTTGACCTCACCTCTACAGCAACATCTACATTCTTATTCGACGACAATAGGAAACAACACCAATCTCCAAATCCCCTCAGTCATCGGAAACTAGTTCTATAAGTGGGTGACTAACAACTATCGCTACTCCAATACGAATACTTCCAGCGCCCTAGAGATACACAACACGATCCGGGTCGGCACCATACTCAACGCACTTCATGCCCACCCCCGACTTGCTTTCTCGAATCAGCCTTTGGGTAACGTCCTCTCCAACTGCCTCTATCAAGCTCTTCCTCAAACGAGAAAGCACGATATGTAGATATGAGCTGTCAACTCCTTCTGAAAGTCGCTTCAGTGTCTCCGTTCGAAGGGCAAAGGTAACTCCTATCTTCTCCGCTTCGTACAATAGTTCTTGACCGAGTTCAACGTCGTAGCGGTTCTTTGCTGGAAACTTTAACTGATCTCCCGTCATTGCCTTTTTCGCCAAATAGCTAAAGAGCAAGACCTGAGTAGAAGTAAGGGAGATTTGCCTGCCGTTGAGGTAAAGGTTTGCATTTTTAGTGTCAATCTGCACACTCGAATGGCGTAAATCAATAAGTATCGAACTTACTGTTTCGGAGAAACTAACACTGTCATCAAGAAGCTGCTTTGGAATTGCTGATCTAAGGCGCACAAAAGGAAGTATGGCTAGATCAACTTTAGCTCTTGATGCATCCATCATTTGACCGTCTTTAGCCTTCAGCAACAAAGGTCGCTTCGTTGGATAGTAAAACTCCTCCAAAGACTCGTACTCCGGCGAGACCAATACGTGTGAGAGGCTGTCTTGGACCCTCCCAAAAAGGGAAAGTGAGTAGCCAAGCAAGTATCCCATAGTCTTTCTACCGCCAGCTATCGAGACATGTAGAGCAACGTCCTCACGTCTTGTGAGCTCTCGAAGGAAAGAAGATATAGCGTCAGCCATCACAATATTATCTTCACTACTGCGAATGTCGTCGAGCACATCGCCGACATTTTCTACACTTTGAGGTACAACAACGTCTTCTTCCAATACGTCTAGATGGGATAGTTGATACTCTTCACACAGTCTCGGCAGCCATCCTTCACCCAAACTTGAGAGTTTCGTTAATACCTTGTCCTTACCCTTGGAAGTTGTTATTACCTTAACCGAAGTGGGATGAAAGGGGGCATCCGAAGTTAACGCCAGCGCGTAAATGGATTCAGTAACCACTTGGGGATTGAGCCCACAACTCACGACAAGGATTCTCTCGGGAAAAATCGTATTTTTATCTGATAATTCGTAAGTGCACATTCACAAACCATTCGTCCTCATTGATAACATTCTGACTTTAATTTTTTGCTGTTACAAAGACTGGCTATGAACAAAACTGCTCCCAAATTTAAGATCTAATCTTTAGTCGCCAAATATTGGCTAAATAAAAACTCCTCCAATTGCATACATGTATGCCGAAATTATGATAAAACTAGGTCAATGCCTCGAACATCAGCCTCAATCGTATACAAAACGCTCAAAGACCGCATCCTCTCGGGGACCCTTGCAGCCGGTGATCACATACGGGAGGAGGAGCTTGCTACCGATTTAGGTTGTTCTAGAACACCTGTTCGCGAAGCTATAAGACAATTGGAGGCGGAAGGACTACTAGAACTATCACCTCACAAAGGGGCGTACGTAACCTCATGGACCGACGAAGACATAGCCCAAATATATCAAATGAGACTCCTTCTCGAAGGGAGGGCCTCCAAGTTGGCAGCTTCAAAGATAAAAGAGTTTCATTTAGAAAAACTTTGCGTTCTAGCTGAAGAGATGGAGCGAGCTAGTAAAGGCACCCGACCGGATCGTTTCAGTCTCATTACGGACTTAAACAACGCCTTCCACGGAATCGTACATGAAGCTTCAGGAGAGACGATGTTGATCTCTACTCTCAAGGGAATCATTCAGGTATCCATGGTACGCAACACCTTCAGCTTGTACTCCAAAGAACAGCTTAGTAGATCCATGAATCATCATCGGGAGCTCATTACTGCTTTAAGCCATCAAGACCCAGAGTGGGCAGAGGCAGTAATGCATTGTCACATCCGTTCTGCAAGGTGGGTAACGAAACCTCGCAGTTAATGGCGCCAGATACGAACTCAGGTCTTTAGAGTTCTGCAGTACCAAGTTAGAAAGGAGGTCGCTATGGCGATGAACAGTCCAGATTACCAGGAAATCATAGAACGATTTAGCCACGGTCCTCTCAGCGATGTTAGGGTCATAGAAGCAGGTCAACTTCTTGCAGGACCGTTTTGTGGACAACTACTTGGAGATTTTGGTGCCGAAGTCATCAAAGTCGAGGACCCAAAAAAAGGCGATCCCATGAGAGAGTGGGGCAGAGAAAAGCCTCACGGTCTGTCGCTTTGGTGGCCTGTTGTTGCTCGCAATAAGAAGTCAGTGACTCTCAATCTAAGGTCTGAAAAGGGCCAAGAACTTTTTCGTGAACTTGTAAAAAAGAGCGACATCGTGATTGAAAACTTTCGACCAGGAACCATGGAGAGATGGGGGTTGTCATTTGAAGAACTCATCAAGATAAATCCCAGGTTAGTCATGGTGAGAGTGACTGGATACGGGCAAGATGGTCCTTACGCTTCACGGGCAGGATATGGTTCAATAGGAGAAGCAATAGGAGGGTTACGTTACGTAACGGGTGATCCTTCAACAGCACCTTCACGTTCTGGAATCTCGATCGGAGACTCTTTGGCGGCTCTGTTTGCTGCCATAGGAGCACTATCCGCTTTTCATCTAGCGGAGAAAACTGGAGTTGGCCAAGTAGTTGACTCCGCCATATACGAGGCAGTACTCGCGATGATGGAATCGCTACTTCCAGAGTACGCTCTCGCTGGATATGTCCGTGAACGAACAGGCTCAATTCTTCCAAATGTGGCTCCTTCAAACGTCTATCCGACCGCAGACGGTCAGATGATCGTTATTGCAGCCAATCAAGACTCAGTCTTCGGACGTCTCGCAGTAGCAATGAATCATCCAGAACTGGCTCAAGACCCTAAATACTCCACCCATGCGGCTCGTGGTGAGAATCAGGAGGAACTCGATACCTTAATATCGGCGTGGACAGCCACCTACGAGGGTGCCAAGTTATCTCAGCTTCTCGATGAAAACGGTGTACCGCAGGGTCGCATCTACACAGCCAAAGAAATGTTCGAAGACCCGCACTTCAAAGCTCGAAACGACATAATAACCTTGGAGCATCCAGAACTCGGACAGTTTCCAATGCACAATGTAGCACCGCGACTTTCGAAGACTCCGGGAGTGCTTAGGTGGGTTGGTCCACATCTCGGCGAGCACAACGAGGAGATCTACCACGATTTACTGGGGATCTCAAAGCCTGAGACGGAGGAACTCATAGCCAAAGGTGTCATCTAACTCAAAAGCAAAAAAGTAAAACATCTACTAAACAGAAAGGAAGGGAATGACCAAGTGCAGTATCGACTAGGCGTAGACGTGGGAGGAACCTTTACTGATCTCCTGCTAATAGATCAGAGTACAGGAACAACCGTTCGGGACAAGGTACCTAGCACGCCCGCTGATCCCTCTATAGCTGTAGTCAACGGACTTGAGCGAATATGTTCAAAAGCAAACATCTCTGCTACTGAGATTGCACACTTGATGCACGGCACAACGGTAGCTACAAATGCGATTCTCGAAGGGAAAGGAGCTCGAGTCGGGCTAATCGTCACTGAAGGTTTTAAACAGATTCTTCAAGTAGCACGCTCTTTTGTTCCCGGCGGATTGGCAGGTTGGATTATCTGGCCAAAGCCAGAACCTCTCGCCAAGCTAGAAGATACAATTGAGGCTAAAGAACGCATCGATGCTCGAGGTAACGTGATACGGGAGCTAGACGTGGTCAAGTTGCGCGAAGATCTGGAGATCCTCAAAGCAAACAATGTTGAAGCGGTCACTATCTCGCTTATCAACTCCTTCAGTAACGACACTCACGAGCAAAAGATCGCCGAGATCGTAAGTGAGGTGTTTCCCGAGATCCCCATATCGCTCTCCTCGAAGATTCTTCCCGAGATCAAAGAGTACGAGCGCACGCTCACAACAGTAGCCAATAGCTATGTGCGTCCTACTGCTTCAAGGTATCTAAATCGTTTGGACTCCGAGTTAAAGTCTCGAACTGGAGAGTTGTTGTTCCATATCCTTCGCTCTGATGGAGGGCTAATGGGCGTAGATGTTGCCTCTCAAGCTCCAGTATCGATGCTCATGAGTGGACCAGCTGGGGGCGTCTCTGGCGCAGTCTGGATTGCCTCTCAAGCAGGATACAAAAACTTACTTACGTTGGATATGGGAGGAACCTCCACCGATGTCGCTCTCGTACAAAATGGCGTGGCTTCGATCGGCAGGGAGACCTCCGTGGGCGATCTCACAATTAGATCATCCTCGGTCGATGTCAGAACCGTGGGCGCAGGTGGCGGCTCGATAGCACACGTGCCCGAACTCACAAAGGCTCTGCGTGTGGGCCCCCAGAGCGCAGGTGCTGTGCCTGGGCCAGCATCTTACGGTCACGGAGGAACTCAACCCACGGTCACTGACGCCAATGTAGTTCTCGGATACCTACCCACCTCCCTTTTAGGTGGTGAAATGCAGTTAGATAGAGAGGCTGCATTCAAAGCTGTAGGTACGGTCGCAGACGCACTCGGTGTAGATGTCTATAGTGCCGCCGCCGGAATCGTCAACATCGTCAACGAAAACATGTTCGGTGCCTTGCGTCTGGTTTCCGTTCAGCAAGGCTACGATCCAAGGGACTACGCATTAATTGGATTTGGAGGTGCTGGTCCTCTCCACGCCAACGCTTTAGGATCACTCATGAGTTCATGGCCGGTGATTATTCCACCGTCCCCAGGCGTCCTCTGCGCATATGGCGACGCTACCACAACACTGAGAGCTGAGTCTTCGAGAACCTTTATTCGCCAGTTCTCCGACACGTCTGCTGAAGAGGTTGTAAAGCAACTTCAAGATTTGCTCTTGGAGGCCAAGACTGAGTTAACCAAAGAAGGCGTAACAGAAGATGAGATGGAGGAAAGATTCGAGCTCGACCTTAGGTATCATGGTCAAGGTTTTGAAGTAACCACCCAGGTGAGCATAGGAGAGCTCAAGACTGAAGGACTTAAGGCCGCTGGGGATCGCTTTGATCGTGAACACGAGCGCCTGTTCACCTTCGCACTTGATTCCCAACATGAGATCGTAAACCTACGGGCCGTCGTAACTGCAAAAGACAGCATCGTCTCCGCACCCACGATCAATCAGGGAGATGGTGATCCATCGCAGGCTATCTCAGGTGAATCTGAGATACGGTACGCCGGTGAAATTTATATCGCAAAAATATACAACCGGCAGCTCTTGGAGTCAGGAGACACGATAGAAGGACCCGCGATTTTGGTGGAAATGGACTCTACCACCTTAATAATTCCTGGGCACTTCGGCAAGATAGACAACTTTGGAAATGTATTGATTCGACCCAACACGCAAAGAGAGGCATAAATGGCACAGATAGTTCAAACAAACACGGCACCCATCGAGAGAACCGACATCGATACTATTACGGTCGACATCGTTGAGAATGCTCTAAGAAACGCGCGATACGAGATGGACGCAGTGCTTTTTCGAACAGCCATGTCACCTGGGATAAGGGAACAGCACGACGAGTTTCCCCTAATCGCAGATCCTGACGGGAAAATGGTTGTTGGTCAGTTCGGCTCCTTCATTGGGGGTTTCTTAGACAACTATAAAGGTACAGTGGAAGAGGGAGATGTCTTTTTGACCTCTGATCCTTACAGCTGCGACGGAGCCATAAGCCACGCCAACGATTGGTTGGTACTAATGCCTATTTACTTCGAAGGCCGCATCGTAGGATGGTCTGCAATGTTTGGACATATGACGGATGTAGGCGGAAAGGTTCCTGGATCACTACCTACCGACGCGGAGTCCATACACGAAGAAGGCGTGGTCATACCGCCGGTAAAGCTGTATAAAAAAGGTGAACTCAACGAAGAAATGCTGAACCTCATCTTGAATCAGGTGAGAATGAAACAGTGGAACAGATCGGATCTAAACGCCATCGTTGCCGCATGTCGAACGGCAGGTAGAAGAGTCACAGAACTCTGTTCTAGGTTTGGAACCTCGACTTACATCTCTGTCCTTGATGCTCTATTAGATCGCAACTTCAGAGCCATGTCACAACTCATAGCTACCTCTATAAGCGAAGAAAAGCTCAACTTCGTCGACTATCTCGACGACGATGGCATGGGATTTGGTCCCTACAAAATATCTTGTACCATGTGGCGCGAGAACGGAAAGGTCATATTGGACTTTGAAGGTACCGACCCTCAGTCCAAAGGACCTATAAACTTCTACCTCAACGAGAACATGCTCAAGATGTTTTTTGGCATATACATGATCATGGTTTTTGATCCACAGATCCTCTGGAACGATGGATTTTATCCACTTGTAGAGGTCAGGATCCCTAAGGGTTCTCTCCTGAAACCAATCTATCCCGCTGCACTTTCGTGTAGGACACATGCTCTTGGTCGAATATTTGACATTCTCGGTGGACTCTTGGGGCAGAGACAGCCTGAATTTTTGAATGCAGCTGGGTTCTCCTCCTCACCACATCTTATGTACTCAGGAACAGATAAAAACGGTGAATGGTTTCAGCTGTACCAGATCGGCTTCGGTGGAATTCCCGGTCGACCTTTTGGAGATGGACCCGATGGCCATTCGCTTTGGCCCAGTTTCACTAACGTGCCAAACGAGTTCTTGGAAGCCTACTTCCCCCTTCTTATTGAACGGTATGAGACGGTAGCGGACTCAGGTGGCGCAGGATTGTTTCGAGGCGGCAACGGGATCGATATCGCTTACCGGTTCTTGGAGCCAGGTGATATCTCCATCCACGACGACAGATGGTTTACATATCCTTGGGGAGTAAATGGTGGTTTGCCAGGACGCCGATCCACCAAGTATTTAATTCGCACAGACGGCTCCAAGCAGGTTTTACCATCTAAGTGCGACAAGATACACGTAAACAAAGGAGACATACTTCACTACGTAACCTGGGGTGGCGGAGGCTGGGGTGATCCCCTAGCACGTGATCCGGAGCTCGTGGCATTAGAAGTAAAAAGAGGATTGGTGACTAAACAAGGCGCCCAAAGCAACTATGGCGTTGTGCTTACGAATGATTTGAACATCGACAAAGTCGCCACTGAAGCACTCCGGGACAAGATGCGCTCAACAAGAGGTAACATCAATATCTTCAACTTTGGCGCTACCTTAGAAGAGTTACGCGAAAACTGTGAAACGGAGACTGGAATGATAGCTCCCAAACCACCACAGTTTGCTTAGGAGCATTTGAGACAAAGGGGAGATATGGATCAAGATCAGCAAATTATCAACGACTATCGTCAAGCTGGCTTTGGACATCATCTCCCTTTTGGTTCTAAGCCTGCTTTGATTATCATCGATGTTTCAAGAGCATACTCAGATCCAAGCGGCCCCTTGTTTCACTCCTCCTACGCTGAGTTAGTTCCACGAATCGTTGCGGCCCGAAAAGTGTTTCAGACATTAAAACTTCCAATCATATTTACCAAGGTCAGTTATTCAAAAGGCATGCTCGATGGAGGATTATTTTACAAAAAAGTTCCTTCATTACGCGCCTTTGAAGAAGGTTCGCCGTATTCAGATTTTCCCTTCGAACTTTCGCCCTCCAAAGAGGAACTCATAGTAACCAAGAGATACGCTTCAGCATTTTTTGGCACCAACTTGGCATCAGATCTTCACCTGCGGGGGATCGATACCCTCGTGATCGCGGGAGTTTCGATATCAGGATGCGTACGGGCAACAACACTGGACGCAATGCAATACGGTTTTATACCCTTCGTTGCAAGCGATCTAGTGGGCGATCGTGATCCTGAAGTCATACGCATAAACCTCTTCGACATTGGTCAAAAATACGCTGAAGTCGAAAACTTCGACAAGATAGCCACGTTACTTAAAAGCCAACGCTCAGCAGGTTGAGAGTATAACACCAAGACAGGGGACCCAGATGGGTCCCCTGTCTTGGTGTTATTGGTTGTCGCTAGAGATTTAATGTGGTCGCTTGGAGGTAGTTACCAGTTGACGAATCTCACCTTTGGACTCTTCTTCATCCGCAGACTGAAGATCCTCAACCTCGGTGGTCATGAAGTCGGGTCTTGAGAGAGATTCTTCCTCGCTTCGGTATTGGAGATACACTCCAACAGACAAGATGGTAAAGATAATCGTGGTGACCATAATCATAAGAACTAGGTTTTTTGCGATCCAAGACATCTGTAAACTCCTTCGCTGTAGATTTCCTACGCTTATAACGTTACGAGACAAAGGTAAAGACAACGTAAAGAAAGTAAACCTCTTAAGTAATCGTTTCTTGAGATGCAGCTTGATTATCTTGGAAAGAACTCTGGGAGTCGTGCTCTGGTTATCTACTTGAAACGACCCTCCATCCCAGTAAAGAACAAGTTGACCCATAAGTATGAACCGCTGGCTAGATTGATCATATGAAGAAGATCGCTTTCTATCTAATCGATCTAATAGCTGTGTTGTCTTTTGTGATTATTGGGCGTTCAGCACATGGGCATACAGATTCTTTACTCGGGATCTGGAGAACCTCATGGCCGTTCCTAGTCGGTGCGATCCTTGGGTGGCTTTTATTAGCCGTTCGAAAACACTCAATCTCTTCGGTATTCGCTGGCATTACCGTCACCATCACGGTCGTAATCGTTGGAATGGTTATCCGAGTAGTTGTTGGTCAAGGAACCGCACTCGGATTTATCGGCGTATCTATCGCTTACTTCACCCTCACCTCCACGCTTGCACGGATTGTCTATTTTTTCTACTCGCGTAAGTTACGTCCCCATCTAACCTAAAACTTATATTTACGCAATCTCATTGAAAAACGTTTCTAGCAGATGGGATGAACAACGATTACAGGACATGAAGAAAGTCTCTCAATTTCATACGAGGTGGAACCCAGCAACGTTTTCGTAACGAGTCGCCTCGGCCTCGACCCAACCACTATTAGATCAATACTGTTAGAGTCAGCCCACCAGACTATTGACTGGGCTAAATCGACCCGCGAAGATTCCATGACATTACCGTATGAAACCAGACCCAAGGACTCAAACCACTGAATTGCCTTGTTAACTATCTCATTTGCCTCTTCTTCCGTTTCCAGGAAGAATCTACTTCCTCTTACTCGATCCCAGACTCTCAGGTGAAGAACATTAACAATGGGATGATGCGGTTCCATAAGATCAGCGCACATCCACAGAGCTGACGTTGAAATCCTTTCATCAGGACTCAAAGGCACGAGAATTCTTTGAGTCCTATCCACGGACCGTTCTGAAGTGCCATGCATGGACTCTAGATCTTCTTGCAAATACTTTCTAATTTCAAAAAGAACTCTAGAGCGTCCTTCCTTAGGTCCCTTAGACACAGAACGACCTCCCAGAACTAAAAACAACTCCGGGTTCGTTGTTGTAGACCCAACACATCGGCTTCGCGACTCATCGAACCTCGCCATATACGATCAGGAAAGATACACACTTCCACAACTTCGAACAAACCTTGTGCTAATTGGCTTAGAACCTCAGAAGTTAAAAAGGCCATATTCTTGCAAGATAGTTGCTCAAAACGAACCCGAGTGGACGTTAATAGGATATTGACGCGACATAACTCAATATTGATATGTGCGGTGGCTCAAAAGACACAGAGAATGGAGACAACGGCTTTTGTAGTCACCTGATATTCAACGTAAGATGTTCGATGAACGTCACGATAGAACTCAACAAGAAAAACTCCGTCTTCAAAAGGTTATACACCCATACAGCTCACAGAGTCGTTGAACCGCAGAAACCACAAAAGAGACACTGCCAGAATTGATGCTTTCTCGCGATCTCCTACGAAAAGGCTGTCTTGGTAGGCACTGGAGCATGGAACATCGGCCGTCAGTTAAAGGCGCACCAGCAAACCAGGAACGAATGGGGCTCAGTTCATATTGGTAACTTAAAACATGCATCATTGGAGCGTCAACGTTTTAAGTGAGTCATAGCCTCATACATCGGCAACTCCGAACGCCGTAGCATGTCATAACGCACCGCTTCAAAGTCCGCCTCCGGTCGGTTTTGACTCAGCTTATACTTAGCTTGTATTTCCTGGACACAAAACTCTATCCCCACAACAGCTTTGAGCTGAGATTCGATGAAATCCTCAGGACCGTCAGATATCTTCCACGGTGCCTCTGAGACAACTTCGAAACGGTCTGTCAATCTAGAAACCACCTCTTTTATCCACGTCGTTTCTTCATGCACAACAACCGTCCCTCTAAGATGCACTGTCACATAATTCCACGTCGGAACCACCTTATGATGTTCTTTTTTTGAAGGATAGACGCTCGGTGAAACGTAAGCACTTGGACCTCGCACGATGACAAGCCCATGTGATCCCTTAGCTAACTTCCAGTGCGGATTGGCCCTAGCCATATGTCCCAAAAGAATACCTTTGCCCGACACATCTGCTTCATAGATGAATGGGAGAGTAGTTACTTGGAATCCATCGGCATTATATGTTATGAGGTCGCTTGCTCCAGCAGACTCTATCATCGAATAGACCTCCTGGAGTGAGGGTGCAGAGAAGTGTTTCGGGATATACATAGTTTTACATTAGGCGACTATTGGAAAACTCGCATATCCTTGTAATATATACCGTTACCACACACCAAAACGAGTACCCAATTTTACTGACCGCATCTAGTTGAACCGTGAAGAAGCTCTATAGCTCTCATGCGTCTCCCCCGACCAAAACCTCCGCACGGTTAGCAACCAAGCCTTTACACGGACTTTCCTGCACCTGTGGCATCTGCAAGGCCACTGTTGTCTCGGACCATCAAGTTTCAAAACACAAATGCTCAGTAGATCAAAATAAAACTGAGAACAAGTGACACTCACTAAAATATCCTTGGCTTAAAATTGAATTGAGGCACGACCTCAAAATCTACACTCTGGAGTCAGAATCACCCTAAGTTTGCTTGCTCAGCCGAGCTCAAAGAATTCTTTCAGTCTTATCAGTCACCGAAGCAGATCTTCTCTCAACAAAGCATGCACTCCAAAACTCTGATTTGCCACTTGAGTAACTCTTAGATCCACCAACGAACTACCAAGGGCAAGTGCAGTTCCTCGATCAAGATCAAATATCTTTTGCATCCACGAAACCATATTGCTCAGAGCATCTCCCATTGCGACGTTGAGATTCGAATCAAATCCAAAAGTTATACGTCCGTTGGGAGTCTCGGCATAGACACCTTGACAAGACGGCTCTTGCACAACCTCAACCACAATTTCAGAGGTCATAGCACATTCAATGGCGGTCCCGCTGACTTCACCGTCACCTTGAGCCGCATGCCCGTCACCGAGACATAACATCGCTCCTGGGACCGTAACGGGAATGAAAAGTGTTGATCCCGCAACAAGCTCTCTACAGTCAATATTTCCTCCACCTTCAGTTCTGGGCGGGATAGTCGAATGTTCTCCTGCTGTAGCCGGAGGGAGTCCTACGACACCTAAAAATGGGGCTATACACCTAGATATTCCGAATTGGTTGGTGGCTATATTTTTTTCAACGTCTATAGACCAGAGCAGCCATCTCGGCCCATCGTCCAACACAGTCATTCTTTGATTTAATGGGTTGTCCAGCACGGCCGCAGCCGTCCAGCCCCAGTTTTCAGGCACCAAAGACTTAAACTTGACGGCAAGAACAGTCCCGACCTGTGCATCTTTCACCTCTATCGGGCCAACAAGACAGTGGCCTCTACGTCCCGGGATCATAGTAGGCACCTTCTCCCCAGGGAAAACGTGCTTTCGCAGGGAGCCCGCAGAATCTAAGGTTCGAACTTGAAGCTGATCTCCAGATCGAATACTTATAATTGGTGGTCGGTCGCGTGAAAATACATCTGTAACCGTTTGGAATTCAGATGCCAGGATATAACGAGTCATATGGAAATCTCCTTTTACAGTTGCTCGTATGAAAGTTCGTTTAATATTGTGGGGTTAAAGCTCGACAAATACCTCGAAACCGCGTGTAGTGATATATGTAGATTTGGCTACCTCGCGAAAACGTTACTCCGACCTGCTGCATCACGTCAAGTGAATTACCAGAGCAGTTACAAAGGTCGGAATCTTTGCCCACCTCCAATGATCCGACTCTTTCGTCCATGCCGAGAATCTTCGCTGAATTGATAGTGACTGTACTAAGAACGGTATCTCGATCCAGGTTCTCCTTCGCTGCCGGAGTTGCCTCATGGACCAAGAACTGTACAGGCATTACGGGATGATCTGTCGTGAGAGCCATTGTTACTCCTTTACGTACAAGTTTTCCCGGATTCCGCAAAAATCTGTTAATGAACTCAACTTTGGATCGCGAGGAAAGGAGAGGCCGATGATTGCGGACATGTCGCGCATCGCAAGAAAATCTACTACCAGGTGCGCTTCCCTACCATGATCGCTGACAAGGTCATATCCGAACTCTTCCGCTACGCGAACCGCAGTCATAGTGCCATCCGCTTGATCGTCCAAGCAGTAATAAATCCACAGTAGATTAGTTGGCGATGTAAAGTTGCCCGAAATCTATTATCTTTTGTGCATTTAACATATCTGTGATATTCGACCGCACTTTAGAATCTCTCGCACTTGAACTGTAAACACAGTCATTCGTTCGGCTTAATCAAATCAAGAACTCCACCTCAGTAAAGGTATTCTACCCCTAGGCAGCAAGAGAATATAAAACTTACTGAGTGCTATTAGTCAAAACCTCCGCATCTTGAAAAATGCCAGAGAAAGCTCGCCTTCATAGATGTGAGGTAGATAATTCATGAAACAGTTGCCGCCGATACTCTCCTTTGTAAAACTTGGGACCGTTTGAACATTTTGCATCTCATCTTCCCAGACGTGTGTGCAACTCTCAATATGAACTGACTAGTGGCTGGTCCCTTCAGTCCAGTCCACTTGATCAGATAAGGTTCACCGCTTCAAACTCTTGAGTTTGAACTCAAACACGACCTCTTGGTACGGTAATCCAATATATTCTGTTGAAGAACCACTTTGCCAAGTGCCAGACCACCGACGGTTTTGGAGGATTCGGTGGTTTGTCATAATTGAATATAAGGATCGTTGCTTTTCGATGTCCGGTTTCCAAAAAACACGTCACCTTGCCCTTATACCGAAGCTTGGAAGGTGACACCGACCTTCTCTTTATACGTCCAATGGACGACAGTAGGTTGGTATTGGAACCCACGATTGATCTACGAATCTGCTCCACCACCACCGGAGACTCAAAGTGAGCTGTAGATCCGCTTTTTGATATAGGCAAGTTAGTGGTGTCGCCAATCCCATACATACCCTCTTGACCAACTACTTCAAGAGTATTGGGATCAACTGCTAGCCAACCCGACTTGTCGACCAGACCAGAGTCAACGAGAAAAGCTGCTGCTCTGTGTGGAGGAACAAGAACTGCCAGATCATAACTATATGTCTCACCTTCAATAGAAGTAAGTTCATGCTTTTCGGGATCAACTGTATCAACGTTCACAAACGTTTCAAGTTCTATGCCTCGTTCTTCAAAAAGCGGTTGTACCATTTTTGACGCTGACTCTATAGTGAACGCCCGGTTCAACGGAGAAAGAAAACGTATACGAGTTTTATCTCTAATTTTTCTCTTCCTCAACATTTCGTCAAGAAGAAATGCAAATTCAACTGGTGCTGGTGGACACTTGTAAGGCATGCCGGCGATACCAATCAGTATGGTTCCTCCAGTAAAGTTGTTCAAGGCTTCACGAAGTCGTTCGGCTTCCGCCATGGAATAAAAGTTGTAGGACCCCTCATGAAGTCCCGGCACCTTTTGTTCGTCCGAATAAGAACCAGTGGCAATGACCAATCTATCATAAGAGAGTTCACCATCTCGTTCGAGTAAAATCTTCTTGGACTTTGCGTCAATTTTCACAGCACTGTCGATGACGACCTCAATACCTGGACGAAGTAGTGATCGCAGGCTTCGAGACAACCATCCGCTGTTTGCCAGACCTAAGGCCACATAAAGAAATCCAGGCTGATAGACATGAATCCCCATTGGGTCAACAATTTTGATCCGAGCACTCCCTTTAGGAAGACGTTTATCTAATAGATTCGCTGTAAGTGTCCCCCCAACTCCTCCCCCCAAAATAACAATCTCTTCCGGCATATTCAATGCATCTTTCTGACTACAAATCGGGTGTATCCATCTTTATCTTGTACACCTATTAACTCATGTTTTGCCTTTTGGATCCACGCCGGTATGTCAGTACGCGATCCAGGATCCTTTGACCATACTGCTACGGCATCACCAACTTGCGAATCTCGAACGGCCCTAATCATTTCCATCAATGGACCTGGACAAAACGATCCTCGAGCATCTATCTCTTGGACCGTTTCAACAGCATCTAGATCTGAATTCTCCGCCATCTTCATCCTTTCATTTTGTCACTCATTAGCTTTGTAAATATGAAGGTTCGTCATAATAAATTTGTTGACCTGCAACGAGTCAACTTCGCCTTGACACCACATTCTTTCTACAAAGACAAAATCATTTTCAAATAAAGACCACGCTTCCGCCCTCAGCGAGTTGTATAAAAGTACCGACACCGATGATGTCTTCAACCATATCATCTAAGTCGTCTTTTCCCATATTGAACAAATCCACGGTCATCGCACAAGCATGAATATGTACATCGCCAACCGAAGTAGCAAGTCTGAGGAGTTCGGCAAATGGAGTTACACCTCTTTGCTCCATAATCTCC
This sequence comes from Actinomycetes bacterium, assembly GCA_021785255.1. Classification (GTDB taxonomy): domain Bacteria; phylum Actinomycetota; class Acidimicrobiia; order Acidimicrobiales; family Acidimicrobiaceae; genus Ferrithrix. Next base: position 7,600 of record JAJYGA010000111.1, on the reverse strand, counting down.
AGAATCTGTTTCCCTTGTTCACCATATTCAGTGGGCAGAGGTAATGGCTTGTCGACAGCGTCTTTTCGCAGAGCCATAATTCCCCAAAAGGTCAGAAACACATGAGTTTCAACCTCCATTGCGGCTGCGCCAGAAACCATCGTTGCTAATGCTTGCAGTTTGTCCGCGGTTCCAGAAAACGCTACGAATGACATCTTTGAACTCATTGCCTACCTCCTACATCATTCTTAATTTATCGAACTTTATCAAGTACTCCTTGAACTGTTAACGACAACTTTATGATGTAACACAAATATTTACTAGGGGACTCTTACCCTTCTTCAGCGAGAAAAGCTGCTTTTTTCCACAGATACCCATAAACGCAGTCTCTTAAATACACCATGGAGCCAAATCGCGACGGAGAGGCTGTCTCTTAGATACAGCTTTTTGAGTGCAGGCACTTACCCAATATCACCACAAACAGAGCATCTGCCAACTTAAGCAGATCTATCGCACTGCCTCGCCATTAATACTTGAACAATATCAGATCTTCGCCTTGGTACGATATTTGTTATCTTAATCACACTAGAGACGGGACACCGGTGTTGGTAGTCACACATTAACGACGCTTAATCAAGCTACCGATAAAACCAAGTACTGACGCTAAAGTACCACTAATCACCAGTATCACTCCAACCATATATCCGGTAGCTACCATTTTGCAATCGCTGTTCAAAGATGTAGAGAACAGTTGCACGACTCTACCCAAAGGTTTGTTGCATTCGGCTTGAGCACTTACAACACTGAAGGTCGTTCCTAGAGCATGAATAAAAGGCGCATAAAGCAGTAGAAGTCCTAAACCTAGCAGCGAGACTCCTATAATAAGTGCTTTTCTGCTTAGGTTTGAGCCACCTTGATCACGCTTCATCGACTCTCCTCATTATTCGTATCCCAGACAATATGATCATATGATTTAGCAGTTACATTGGATCTTCCTCTTTTCATCGCAGCACAAATTAAAAACACGAAAATATCTTGCAGCCACAAAACGATCGAATCGAGTCGTTCTTTGTATACGTCTGTTCTTCAGTCAAGACAGGGGCGACAGGTAGACTGATTGGAAAGTGCAACTAATAGTAAGGAGGTCTCATGAAACAACGTGCGCTTGGAACCCAAGGGCTCGTAGTGTCGGAGGTTGGACTTGGATGCATGGGTATGAGCGGAGTATACGGCGATTCCGATGAGCAAAGCAACGTGAAAGTGATTCATCGAGCGATTGACATTGGGGTGAACTTCTTAGACACAGCCGACATGTACGGCCCTTTTAGGAATGAGCAACTAGTCGGAGAGGCAATAGCCAATCGTAGAGATCGGGTTTTCATTGCCACGAAGTTTGGAAATGTACGAGGTCAAAATGGAGAGTTCCTTGGCGTACGTGGGGATTCAGACTACGTACGTGAAGCTTGCGAGGCATCACTTAAACGTCTCAAAGTAGAAACCATTGACCTTTATTATCAGCACCGCGTGGACACCAAAGTACCGATTGAAGAAACAGTTGGAACAATGGCAGAGCTGGTTCAAGAGGGAAAGGTAAGGTACATAGGGCTTTCAGAGGCATCGGCAGCAACGATTCGAAGAGCACACGCCGTACACCCAATTACGGCGCTACAAAGCGAGTATTCTCTTTGGACAAGAGATCCTGAAGATGAAATTCTAGACACCCTTGCCGAGTTGGGAATTGGTTTCGTCGCTTACTCACCGCTAGGACGAGGCTTTTTAACCGGTCGGTTCAAAGATGTATCTGATCTCGGCGAGAACGATTGGCGAAAAAGACATCCTCGTTTTCAAGAAGAAAACTTCAATAAAAACCTTAAGCTTGCAGAACATGTCCAAGCTCTCGCTCAGTCAAAGGGAGTAACTCCCGCCCAAATCGCTCTCGCTTGGGTATTGGCTCAACGGCCCAGCATTGTTGCCATACCCGGTACCACGTCACTGACTCGACTAGAAGAAAATGCCGCTGCTAGCAGCATAACACTAACTGCGAATGATCTATCCGAGATCAATTTGCTGTTCCCAAAGGGCATTACAGCAGGGGATCGTTATCCCGATATGTCAACAGTCAACAGATAATAGAAAATGATACAAGACGCTAGCTGCAAAGATTACTGGACTCTATAGTTGACATCTACTTCGCAAAGCAGACGATTGGAGATACGCGTGGTTGGCTACGACCAAATTTTCTCAGTTCGAGATAGATGACAACACGGAACGAATACATGTTGATACCATTTGAGACTTTCTATCAACTCGGGCACATTGAGTACGTCCCAAACAATTCAAGGCATAGAGAGGCAGATTGAAACCGCATGGAAAATCGTAGCTCCTTGTAATCGAGCAACTCCTGAACGTACTTTGCAGATTCTCTTAAGCCACCTTATATTATGCCTTCGCCGCGTATCTGGCCAACGTCTTTGTACACGAACCCTACAAAGGGCAAGGTGTAGTTTCGTCCATGCTAAAAGTCATGATTAACGAGGCCAACCGTCGTTAGCTACTTCGTACAAGTGAGACGCACGGCCTGTATGGTAAGTTTGACGTTGTATCTCCAGATGAAGGATATAGAACGAGTTCCCAAGCTAATAATCCGCCACTTTCATCGATATATCGTCTTTAGCGTCATATTATCAGTCTGCTCAAGGGTTACTCTCAGAATGGCGTTGTAAAGAACAAGAAGAGGACTGAAGGAGGCCATTGTATGCCGTTTGATCAGTTTGCGAGATTTCATCAGTTCAATATGGGACCCTATTTGATGCTACCGATAATGTTGATCCTACTATTAATCGGCACAACAACATTGCTTGGCATACTTCTCTATCGAAGGTTTTCAGCTAGCAAGTACGTTGGCGGATCTGCACTTCCCACTGACGAAACTCCTGAAGATACTCTGAAAAGACGCTTCGCAGAGGGACAGATCTCCAAAGAAGAGTTCGAGGAGCGAATGACAGAATTGATTGGGCGAACTGATCATCCGCTCTAACGCTTCAACTATCCACACTAGCGCTAAACGCCAGGCGCTGCTTAACATGATCGTTCAGTGCCAACGCGGAGACACAGTATTTTAGTGCCGCTCTTTACAATTAATCGAGTATTGTAATAAGCGTAGTTCAAAAAGTAGAACTACGAATTGAAAGAGAAGAGATATAAAAAGTGGCAAAGGGAGCAGTTAAGTTCTTCAACTCCGACAAAGGATACGGGTTCATCAGCAGAGATGGTGAAGCCGATGTCTTTGTACACCACACCAACATCGTTGGAACGGGATACAAAACTCTTGAGGTAGGTCAAGAGGTCGAGTTTGACATCGCACCTGGTAACAAAGGCGATGAAGCGAAGAACGTACGGGTAATCTGATACCTCTCAGTAATAGTAAGTATTTGTTTCTGGCAGATAAGTCAATTTACGGTCTAAACGATCGACGTTGAAGTTCTCTGGAGACAAGAGTTAGAGTCAGATCCAGTTCGCGAAGGTTAAAGCCCATAAGCGTGCTGGATTTGCGCATTTCTGACGTCACATTAGATACTATTTCCAATTCTCTCGTTGCAGCATTCGTGCTTGCATCGAGAGTTCGAATTGCTTTGGGGACATGCGGCGTGTAGCCGTTACAACAACAACTAACTATCTCGTCGCCTAGTGGATCACCTCTCGATAAATAGATCACTTATCCGTCAAATAGCCCTCAGCTCCAAGTTCCTTCCATGCAACGTTTCCAAGGTGCTCATCATCATTTGGTAGAAATACGACTTGGGTGTGAATATATATTAAACGAACCGTCCCGCAAGAATCCTACGAGAGTTATGCCCATCTCGGTTGCTAGATCGATAGCCAACGACGTTGGTGCTGAGACAGACGCCACCACTGCTATTTGAGCAACTAATGCCTTTTGCAAGATCTCAAAACCCGCTCTACCAGAAACCACCATCACAGATGCCTTGGACAAAACGTCATTGAGTAGAAGATATCCAACTGCCTTGTCCACCGCGTTATGTCTTCCAACATCTTCTCTAACCACTAATTTTCTACCTGTTAAATCAAACACTCCTGCGGCATGCACTCCGCCAGTAGCGTTAAAGTATCTTTGTTCACTTCTCATAACATCAACCAAAGAAAGAAGGAACAAAGGATCTACGCAGTAATCTGCTTCGATCTTGTCACCTAGGTTCAGCAGGTCGCTTAGGCTACTCTTACCACATACCCCGCATGCACTACTCATGAAGGTTGCTCTTTTTGAGTTCTCCAACTCTCTTCGCACTTCGCGAAGATGAGCAATCATCACGTTGTAGTCTTGTCCTTCAGGTCCGTTGCAGCTATATCTTAACTCTGCTATATCCTTGCGGTTATTTATAAATCCTTCTGAGTACAGAAGGCCTGTCGTTAGTTCAAAGTCGTTACCAGGAGTTCGCATCGTCACGCTAAATGGCGAGACGTAGCCACCTTGAGAGATGTGTATCTCTAAAGGTTCCTCACCCACGACTTCATCAAAACGCTGAGACAGGCCGGTTGCGTAGATAGTTACCAGCCTCTTGGACGTGGGTCCGGACCTTCGGTTAAACATGAGACGGTTCCTTGCGATCTGCACGCCAGAGTTCCTGGAGAGCATCTACAGAACCAAAGGGGTCCTCTATGACCATTGAAAAGTCAGGACGCCAACCTTCCAAAGAACATGACGATACGGGTAAATAGCTAGTTACTCCTGTATTATGCGGACAAATACAATGCTTCCTGTCCAACTTTGAAGTACAGGCTTTCACAAGGAAGGTCAATGGGAGAGTAAAGCTGGTCATAATCCCTTGTCCTGTTTCAGTGTCAGGTCTTTCAAGGTGGCGAATACTAGGTTCACAAGCGCACTCTAACACGCTCTTCGCGCTCTTCAAGGTTTTTTTCTCGAGAGGTTTATCCAATGCAGATTGAGCCTGAGAACTGCTATCAGGTTCGATAGCAGTTGCATAAACCTTACATTCCAACACTTTCGCCACTTCCGTTCCTTTCTTTTACGTTCGTCAGACGGCACAGCCCAGCCCGTACAATCCCATCTAATCTCAACCATCAGACCTCGTCATGTAGTCCATCTACAAAATCTAAGGTTATGTCCTTGAAGCAAGGATCGACGTTCTGCACTTAGACTTCCGCCTTCACAGCTAGCTTCGTGTCGAAAATACGTAATCAAACACATCGGAGTTCGACAAGGTCTGCCACTGATAGCCTCCATGCTCCTAGAGATATTCCTGAGCACATACAGTTGGTTTTCGTGCCTTGATTACTAACTGAACTCGCTTCTTCACCGATCCTCTCCAAAATAAGCTTTGTCAATGTACCGTATTTTGCTCTCCTCTCTTGCAAGTCTGACAGCTACTTCAATCAAAGTAAAGGGCATACAATCCACTTGCTTGATCCCGTGGCATATGTTGCCAACATGAAAGTACCTGACCTGCGGTTCTTGAATAGATATTAGACAAGGGTCATACTCGAGATTGGCCCTATCATCGACAACTTCAAAGATAAGCAGACAACTCCTCGAACGCCTACCATCAAAACCAAAACTTACTACAAACAAAGTTGGGCATTTCAACTATACAGTTGGTTGACTACTGCACGCAGTGCAATCCTTTCAGAATCCCTATAAAACACTCAAAGAAGAGGGGGCGTCCAGTTCTATTTGGACATAAAACGCCGCTACAACCCATGTACGGAAAATCCAACCGCACCTTCTCAGCGCATCGACAAGTCCTTCAGCACTATCGAACCAAACTTATTCATCTTCGACTATCACTTTTGCCAGCCAAACAACGCGGCAGATCTCTCCTTCAGTTTGGACAATCTGTTATGGAGTCGAACACTACCACTCTGAAATTGAGCTGCTCAGGAAGAAACCAGGTCTTTTGACACAATCGGCTTAAGTGACATCATGACCTCCGGTATAGATTCAAGTAGTCCAGCGGAGTATCGACATCAAGAAACGCTGCAGTCGAGAGGTTACGTTCAGCATCGATATCTAAGTAGATCAAATCAGGAGTCGCCTCGAAAAGTCCCGACCACTTAAAGTCAGGAAACTCTTTTTTCGTTAGAACACTGCGAATACCTAACGCAGAGACAAAGCTGCAACTGTATTGGGCTCGTCCTGATACGATCGGCACAACTGTACAACCTCGAGAAAGAAAAACTAGGGAGTTCAAACTCTCTGGGTCAATCATCGGAAGATCACAGGCCAACAAAAAGATGCCATCAAAATTTCCCATTGCAGATATTGCCCGTAAACCTGCAAGGCTTCCCATTAAGGGTCCCTCGTGTTCTCTTTTGTCAGGAATACGTGGAAAATCTGAGTACGATCCTCCGACTTCAATAACACACTTTGCTATTGAAGAGGCAGCTTCAGAGACGACTTCGATAACCGTCTTCCCAGAAGGTGTCAAGAGCAGAGCCTTATCCCGACCCATTCGTTCACTACGACCACCACTTAGAATTACCGCACCAAAGTCGCCATTGACCAACGAATTACTCTTTAGTCTTGCTTATCGTCAGCGATCTTGGACATAATCTCCAAGGCATCTTTGGGAGAAACTCCAGCCTTAGCCGAAAGCCAACAGACAATAGGAGCCATCTTTCGCTCACTTGAGTGCGCAGATATAGACGCAATCTTTAACACCGCGTCCATTTCGTGATCGGTTGGCTGGTCTACTCCGAACTCTTGCGCCACGATCTTTAAAAACTCAACAGATTCCATCTGTCCTATCGTATCTCTTGCTTTTAACACTTATATCGGTATTTAGGGACAATAAATCTCAATCCGCATCCTGTACGATCATTGTGCGTAAACATTCCCGCAAATCTTCCAATTACACCAGTGCATAAATCAGGTGACAAATGGAACAACTCTTCCCTGTCTGCCAAAGAAATGCGAGCTACTTTGCACTCATCAGTTTCAGAAGAGATCAATACAATGCCAAACTCTTCGGACAAAGCAGCACTCTCTACTCAATTGAGTCAATACAAGGGAACTCCAAATCAGGTTTGTATAGCGATCGCGGCACAAGACCATGGTTCTCGCCATAGAAACATAGTCTGACATGCTGTAATTTAATCTTGCCGGTTCCGTGTAGGGTCAGCCTGGACTCTCGCGGAAGTAACTCGGTGGTCTTGTTGATAACGAACCATGTCGTCCCTATGGACTTGCTTGGTGGCGTTGCCAATCCTGACCCAGAAACTAGAAACAAATACAACTGCCCCCATACGATTGGGAGAACATCCCATCCACCTCGTCGCTTTAGCCGTTCCGGGGATAGCCTCTGGATCATCTCAGGCCAATATTTTTTGGGATCATAGGAACTAATGTTTATGTTCTCGGGCAGTCAAAACATTTCATATTTGCTATGGCGTTTTACCTGGCGTATTTCCGAAATACCGAGTGTCACAAGATGCGCCCGAGGAAATAGATGGTGGCGGTGAACCTCCTCGTCCTTACAGACAGGGCTTCTGGCCTCGCCGATTGGTTGGGGTTACCTAACATCGCTTCCATCACGTTAGCGTGACCAACTGGTCTGGCATCGATGAATCGATACTGGTAGATGAG
>JAJYGA010000148.1 GCA_021785255.1 Actinomycetes bacterium | reverse complement strand
CCATCGCCTCTGCTTTATAAGGCCCATATGCATAAAAATCCATCTCGCCCGTGTAGTGACCCTGCTCATCCGTACATGGTTTAGATGAGATAGACCCATCAACACCTAAGAATTGAGCCATGGGAGTTACGATTTCAAGAGGTGAGGCGGACACCAGATACACAAGCCTTCCAGCCTTTTTATGTTCCTCTATTAGATCGACCGCTTCTTTATACAAGAGGGGCTCAACTATGGAGACCAAAGCGTCTGTGACAACTCGAATGACCATCTTCTGGTCCCAACCCAGCGTCAACCCAGATACGGCTCGCTGCAACTTAGACAGACGCTTCTCGTTTGCACCAAAGTATCGATAGACCAGCTGAGCATAGATGGAACGAGCAACGTCTCTTCTAGTTACAAGGCCTTCTTTGTAAAAGGTACGACCAAACGCCAACAGAGAGGCTTTAGCAATCACGGTCTTGTCTAAGTCAAAAAATGCCGCATCCACAGCCTAGATCCTAAAGGACGAGAACAACTTTGGGGCACTTCGTCAAGTTTGGAAAATTATGATCTCAATATTTCGATCGAGTCCTTATTTTCCTTTATTGCTGTCATCCCAAAAAACGAATCTCTGCCCGTCCAGGTACTCTCAAGGGTAAGTATCTTAGCTATGCTCCTGTTTCAGACACCAGCGCCGACGAGCTTAGATCGAAGACTGTCTTCAACCTCTGAGGTAACAAGAGCAATTACCTCGTCGCCAAGGCTCAAGGTTGTATCACCTCTAGGCACAACAATGTTTGAGTCCCTAATAACGGCTACTATCGACGCACCTCTAGGTATATCTAGCTCAGAGATGGTTAATTCCAGCGCCGGAGAGTCCTCGGCAAGAGTTACCTCCACCAGCCTCGCACCAGAAGATTCAAACTGCAAAAGTCGCACCAAGGAGCCTACAGAGACCGCCTCTTCCACCAACGACGAGAGAAGGTGTGGGGTAGAAACAGCGACATCTACACCCCAAAGTTTGGAAAACATCCAGTGATTTTTGGGATGATTGACCCGAGCTATGACCCTTGGAACCATAAATTCTTGCTTAGCAAGTAGGGAAACGACTAAGTTATCCTCGTCATCACCCGTTGCTGCTACAACGACATCAGCTTCTTCTAGTTTGGCAGCCTCCAGAGAAGCAAACTCGCATGCGTCAGCCACAACCCATCGGCAAGGAATAGCTCTGCTTCTTTTTTCCACTATTTGTGGGTCTTGCTCAACCACAAGAACATCATGTCCTGCATTAGTCAGATCTTCTGCAATGAAAGATCCAACGCTGCCGGCACCGGCAATAACCACTTTCACTTGGCGCTCTTCCCCTCCGCTAAGATACTTTCAAACTTCTCAACATAACTACTAGCAATAGCCAAATAAAGCACATCGCCATCTTGTCCTACTGTGTCTGGGCCAACGATACTAACTTTTGTCGATCTTCGAAGACTCACCGGTTTCAAGAGTCCGGGCTGTTCAATCTGTGATAATTTCTTCCCGCACAAAGACGGTGGGATCAGAACCTCCATCAAGGAGACTTCACCACTTGGATCGGTCCATTCGGCATACGATTTGCCCGGGAAGAGACGACGTACCGCCTGTTCAGTAGTCCAAGTTACAGTGGCAACTGTAGAGATACCCAGTTTTTGATATATCACAGCACGCTTGGGATCGTAAATTCTTGCAACTACGTCTTTGATAAAATAAGTCTCTCTAGCAATTCGCGCCGTAAGAATATTGGTATTGTCACCAGACGTTACCGCTGCAAGCGCTTTAGCATAGGTAATGCCAGCTTCCTCCAATGTATCTCGGTCAAATCCATAACCTAGTACAGACTTTCCCTTCCAATTAGGTGGAAGTCTACGAAATGCCCGCCGATCTCTATCGACGATCGTGGTTTCGTGACCTTGCGCGCTGAGCCTAGAGGCTAGCTCCGATCCAACGCGTCCACAGCCGACTACAATCACATGTAAAGGCTCCATGCCTACTGCTCCCTCTCAAACATTGGAACTCGAAAATTTATGGGTGAAAGTCCTCTTTCGTTTATTGTGCGATCATAGAATCACCGTAGTCAAATCGTCCAGATGTACAAGCCCTTATCTTACTCAGACAAGCAATTGTGATTCTAAGGTACTCTAACATAGAATGATCAAAGCAGATAATCGAACCACACGGAGAACATGACTGAATCCACGTCGCCATCTACCAAAGAGACCGAAGACTCAAAAGCTGGCGTAGCCCCATCTAGATTTCAAGGCTCCGCCGTCTTTAATAAGTCTCCCGGCGCATTGCCACCAGGTAACTCCTACTACATACCAGAACGATTTGGATATCGTCTCAAAAACAAACTCCTAGGTCCACCGTTGGTCAATGAACAGCTTAAGACGGAGCGTCTACCTAAAGCGATTGCACTTGCGGTTCTGTCATCTGACGTCATGTCTTCCTCAGCGTACGCTACCGAAGCAATGTTGACCATACTCATACCTGTAATCGGAGTAGCCGCATTCAGCCTTGTGCTGCCGATTAGCCTAGGGGTACTCGTTGTCTTGCTTGCTGTCACTGCTTCGTATCTACAGGTAATCAAGGCTTACCCTAAAGCCGGTGGAGCTTACATTGTAACCAGGGAAAACTTTGGTCCACGTTTCGCTCAGGTCGCTGTAGCAGCTCTTTTAATTGACTACACACTGACGGTAGCGGTGTCCATAGCTGCTGGCGTGGATGCTCTCACGTCTGCCGTACCGTCCCTTTTACCTTACACAGTTGAGTTGGCCGTGTTCTTTGTCATTTTAATCGCATATGGCAATTTGAGAGGAATACGAGAGGCCGGAAAGTCCTTCGCAGTTCCAACGTTCCTCTTCATATTGAACATGGGAATTCTAATCTCTTATGGTCTATATAGATACTTTACGGGAGCACTTTTCGCGCACTCTTTGGTCAAGCAGAACGCTATAGCAGTAGGGCATCCAGGCTCAGGCTTGTTACTCGGAGCCTCGTTGTTCTTAGCGCTGAACGCTTTCTCAAATGGTGGCACAGCCCTAACAGGAACAGAGGCGATCTCAAATGGAGTGTCCGTATTTCGAGATCCTCAACCTCGCAATGCTCGTCTCACTTTAGTGGCCATGAGCCTGATCCTCGGGACCATGTTTACCGGAGTTTCTCTGTTAGCAGGAATTACACACGCAATTCCAAGGACCACGGGATCACCTACAGTAGTTGCCCAAATTGCAACTTACGTATATGGGACCTCACCGTTAGGAAGGTTTTTCTACTTCTTTTTACAAGCGTCAACGGCAGCAATTCTTGTCTTGGCGGCTAATACCTCATTTACTGGATTTCCCTTTCTAGCGTCTTTCGCTGCTAAAGACTCCTTTTTGCCGAGGCAATTTACAAAACGCGGGCATCGACTTGTGTTTTCCTATGGAATCCTTGTACTAGCTGCCGTTTCGATAGTTTTGCTCGTGGTAACGAGAGCTCGAGTGACTGCTCTCATAGCACTTTATGCCATTGGGGTATTTACTGGTTTCACCCTCGCCGGAGCGGGCATGGTGAAGCATCATCTGGTTATGAAAGAACCCGGGTGGCAGTGGCGAGTTATGGTAAATGGAAGCTCCGCCGTTTTATCGTTTCTAGTTGACATCATCTTCATTGTCACTAAGTTTGGTGAAGGTGCCTGGACAATTGTCATCCTCATGCCTGCACTAATTCTTATCTTCTTGCATCTCCACAAAGAGTATGAGACCGAGTCACAACTGCTTGAAAAAGATGTGGCCGTAGCGGTAAAAGAACCGATCCTCAAAAGACACAAGGTCTTGGTATTTGTCGACAAGGTCGACCTGGCAACGATCAAAGCGCTTCACTATGCCCGCAATCTCATGCCTGATCAACTTCGAGCGGTTCACATGTTAATCGACAATCAGCAAGCGCGCCAGCTGGCTTCCGAATGGCGTGAGAAAGGTCTCGGACAGATAGAGTTAGAGATAGTAGAGTGTGAGGATAGGCGACTCGCAAAAAAATCTATTGAGATCGTCCTAGAAGCCCAAGACGACCACGAGTCCGAAATCTCGGTGATACTTCCTCGACGTATATATCGTTCGATCATTTCACGGGTCCTCCATGATCACACCGCGGAGACAATTGCAGATGCAATTGGACAGATACCACACGCCACCGCTACCACAGTTCCCTACATTCTTCCTAAACTCAGCAAACGAAAAGTAACTGTCATAGCGAAAGAAAAACGTGAGGCACAGAAAATAACCTCAGACGAAAACACACTTTTAGGTGTAAGTACCGATGAACTGAAAACTGAGGTCCCTGGAGCAACACCTATCCGAGATGCAACCTATCGGAAAAAAGCAAAAGTAGCAGGCAGAGTCGTAAGAACAAGAGTCAGCTCAATATCTGGGTCTCCATCTGTCAACGTTCGACTCGAAGATTCGACAGGAGGAATACAGTTAGTGTTTCTTGGAAGATCAGAGATTCTTGGACTGTCTACTGGAAGGCGCCTGGCAGCCGAGGGAACCATAGGCGAGGTTGGTGGACACCTTGCTATAATCAATCCAACCTATGAGTTTCTTGACGACGCTGACGACGACTAGTCAAGTTACCCCAGTCAAAGGCTAGAGTATCGAGATGAAGAAGTATTTTGTGACGGTTACATCTCCGTCTTTAGGAATAGGTGGCAGTGGCTAAACCTCTAGTTATTGTAGAGTCGCCGGCAAAGGCGAGGACTATATCGAAGTTTCTCGGACCAGGATACGTGGTTGAGTCGTCGATTGGACATATAAGGGATCTCCCTAAGAACGCCGCTGAGATCCCTCTAAAGTTTAAGAAAGAACCATGGTCCCGACTCGGCGTTGACACCGAAAATGACTTTAAACCCTTGTATGTGGTTTCCAAGGAAAAAACAGAACAGGTCAGAAAGTTAAAACACCTACTGAAAGAGAGCACGGAACTCTATCTGGCTACCGACGAAGACCGCGAGGGAGAGTCAATCGCATGGCACCTGCTTGAGGTACTTTCACCTAAGGTAACGGTCAAAAGAATGGTCTTTCACGAAATTACCGAACGGGCAATTCATGAAGCGATTCAATCTCCAAGAACTCTTGACAGAAGATTGGTAGACGCTCAAGAGACACGACGAATTCTCGACAGACTCTATGGATACGAGGTATCTCCAGTCCTGTGGCGCAAGATTCTCCCGAGACTTTCTGCTGGCAGGGTACAAAGCGTCGCTTGTCGAGTGATCGTCGACAGAGAGAGAGCCCGCATACGATTCAGGTCAGCAGAGTACTTTGATATTGAAGCTCAAATTGTGAAGGATCAAGTATCTTTCAGTGCCCGCATGGTGTATTTCGACAACAAGAAGATAGCCGGTTCAAGAGACTTCATTGAGACAGGACACTTAAGCGACAAGGCAACCAAACAAGAGGTTCTTCTCTTGGACCAGAGCTCATCACACTCAATCGTTGAAGCATTACATGACGCCGAGTTTGTAGTTAAAGATCTCGAAGAAAAGCCCTACCGAAAATCTCCAGCCGCACCCTTTATGACCTCTACCTTGCAACAAGAGGCCGGTAGAAAACTTCGCTTTTCATCTCAACGCACAATGTCCGTTGCACAGCGCCTTTATGAGAACGGATACATAACCTACATGCGAACCGACTCCATTCAACTCTCTGAGTCGGCGATTGCGACCGCAAGAGAAATAGCAAGGGCAAGATACGGAGAATCATCGATACCTAAAACACCCAGGCGCTACAAGAACAAGGTTAAAAACGCCCAAGAGGCTCACGAGGCGATAAGACCAGCTGGTGATAGTTGGAAAACATTGGAAGAGGTCTCCAGAGAGCTTGGTTCAGATGACGCTCGACTATACGAGTTAATTTGGAAACGAACGGTATCTTCGCAGATGAACGACGCTATTGGGACCACGGCAACGGTGCGGCTATCTGCAAAGACCCTACAAGAGGTACAGATCATCGAGTCTCGGTTCAGATCAGGGACTGAAGCCGAATTCTCCATATCAGGGAGAATCATCACTTCGCCTGGCTTTCAACTCGTCTACGTAGAAGGTTCCGATGAGGTCACAGACAACGAGGATAGACCGCTTCCAAAGATGGCAGTCGGGGAACGCTATCGTTCGCAAGAGCTAGCTGCGATCAGCCACATTACACAGCCACCTGCTCGCTTTACAGAAGCCTCGCTAGTTAAAACGCTAGAAGAGCTTGGAGTAGGACGCCCGTCGACTTATGCGTCAATTATCTCGACTATTTTAGAGCGACGATACGCCTGGAAAAAAGGGCAGGCTTTGATACCTACATTCCTCGCGTTTGCGGTCGTAAATCTGCTTGAACAACACTTTGGACCTTTGGTAGACTTCTCTTTCACAGCCGAGATGGAAGACTCTCTCGACGAGATAGCGGACGGCTCCAAAGAGGCCGTACCGTATTTGAAACAGTTCTATTTCGGAAACGGCAAACCTGGTCTTAAACCAATGATCGAAGCGAAGCTCGAGGAGATAGACGCCCGCTCAGTGTCAACACTCAACATCGGAGTTACCCAAGATGGTCGCGATGTTGCCGTCAGAGTGGGGCGTTATGGTCCGTTCGTCCAAGTTGGAGATAGTACCGCCTCCATACCCGAGGAAACAGCTCCGGACGAACTCAGCGTAGAGATGGCTCTAGAGCTCATAGAAGGGGCCAAAAACGTAGACAGGCAGTTAGGTATTGACCCCGAGAGTTCTAAGGTAATCTACGTTAAAGTCGGAAGGTTTGGACCATATGTCCAGTTGGGAGAAGCGGACGAGAAGACAAAACCTAAGACAGCATCGTTATTAAGATTTATGGATCCATCATCCATAACCCTTGCGGATGCTCTCCAATGCCTCTCCTTACCACGAGTCATCGGTGTAGACCCAGACTCCAAAGAAACTATTGTTGCACAAAATGGACCTTATGGACCTTATGTTCAGCGAGGGAAAGACACCAGGTCCTTGCAAAACGATGAGGAGATCTTTACTGTCACACTAGAGCAAGCACTACATCTTCTTTCCCAACCCAAGACCCGGCGAGCCCGCGGCACAAGCACGAGCTCAACCAAAGAGCTGGGCGTGGACCCACTCACCAACAAGATCATCCAACTGAAGTCAGGAAGGTTTGGACCATATGTTACCGACGGTGAGGTAAACGCGTCATTAGGAAGATCCCATCCTCTCGAGACGTTGACGATTGAAGACGCCAGTGATCTGCTCTCAGAACGACGCTCCAAACTAATGGCCGAGGGTGTCGACACTACGAAAGCCCCTAAACGAAAACCTCGTAGTTCCGCTCCTAGGAAACGCGCTAAGAAAAGTTAGTGGTGACACAGGGAGGCAATATCTCAAATATCCCTTTGTTTGTAGTCTTTGAAGGCGCTGACGGCGTCGGAAAGTCGACGCAGATAAAACATGTCGAGAAAGAACTAACAAGGCTGGGTTACAAAACAGTCGTCTCCAGGGAACCTGGGGGAACTCCGCTAGGAGAGACCATACGAGCAATAGTAAAGGAAAACTTCGATCTCTACCCATGGAGCGAGTTCTATCTAATTCAGGGAGCTCGCATAGAACATATAGGGAAAGTCATTGAACCTGCCCTTCGAAAAGGCTATATCGTACTCGTCGACAGATTCACACCGTCTTCCCTTGTCTATCAAGGAGTTCTTAGGGACATAGGAGTAGACGAAGTACTTGGTGCTATAGAACATTCCCAACCGAACCTTGAACCCGACCTTGTTCTCGTACTCGATGCCCCCGAACCCATCGGAGCGTTCTCGTTCTCTTCCTCGGACAGTTTCGAGCGTGATGGCTTATCTTCTTGGCGAGAAATTAGAACCACCTACATTGAACTTTCCCAGCGTTTCGGGTGGACGGTCATAGAGGCAGATCGGGATGAATCTCATGTCACCAAGGATCTTATAACCGCCATAATCAACCACCTCAAAACTAAGATGTTGTTAGAACAATGAACTCCATTGACCAAAACAATTCCACCTCAGAAGAAAGCAACATCGGTCATTTTCTTTTCGTTGGAAGAGCACCGCTAAAACACCAGTTGGAAAAGTTTGCCAAGCAGCTCCAAAACTCATATCTATTCACAGGACCACCAGGAGCGGGCAAATTTGATCTTGCTATGTACTTTGCTCGAACTATTTTGTGCCCCAAACAGGGATGTGGCACCTGTAGCGACTGCAGAGCCATAGCACAGGGAGTCCATCGAGATCTGACAGTTCTAAGTCGATCAGGTAACTTCATCGAAGTCGGTGACGTTAGAGCGGCACTTATGTTTGCCACTCAAAAGCCCGTTTCTTCATCCCATCAGATAGTATTAATCCCTGAAATTCACCTTGCTCAACGCGCTGCACCAATGTTGCTCAAG